>CAIPGJ010000262.1 GCA_903864555.1 uncultured Pseudomonadota bacterium
GGTTCTTGATCATTTCCGTGTACAGGTAGCCCAGCCCGCTGCCCAGGTGCCCGTAGGAAAGCCTGCCCGGATTGGAGCGCGCATGGGCCACCATTTCCCCGAAGTTCTTCCAGGGCGCATCCGCGGGCGAGCCCAGGGCAGCCGCGTATTCGACCAGGGCGGAAATGGAGGTCAGGTCGGTCAGCGGATCAAAGGGCACGCTGCGGTTGAACAACCTGACGCTGGCGAGATTGGACCCGCCCATCAGCAGGAGATAGCCGTCGGGCTCCGCCTTCGCGACGAAATCCATGCCTGACAGTCCGCCCCCTCCCGGCCGGTTCTCCACCAACACGGGTTGCTTTACTTCCTTGGCCAGCCCGGGGGAGAAAATCCGCGCGAGCACATCAGAGCCGCCTCCAGGAGAAGTCGGAACGATGATGCGAATCGGTTTTGAGGGAAATTCCTGTGCCTGCACGGACTGCATCAGGACACCTGCAATAACCAGGGAAAACATGAACTTCATATCCCGCTCCTCTCAACTAAAATCCGGTTGGTCGTCCGATAAATCCCCGCCTGCGATCTTTCCGAATGCTCCAGGTGCGTCACCAGGCGTGTGCAGGCGCTGCGGATGTGCAGACGCAAGGCTTGCACCGCCAGCTCCGACTTGCCACCCTCGATGGCATCCAGGATCAGGCAATGCTCGCGCCACGGGCCCAGGCCCTGCTCGCTGTAGCCTTCGACGCGCCGCTTGAGAATTACCCGGTCGAAGATGGCGGCCAGCACGTTGCCCAGATAGCGGTTGCCAGTGGCCCCCGCCAGTGTGAGGTGAAAACACCGGTCTTCCTGCAGTCGCTCGGCGGTGATGTTCTTCTGGATGAGTTCCTTGTAACGCCGGTTGATCGCCTTCAGTTCCTTGAGCGTTGCTTTGGGAACGCCACGGCGCATGGTCTCCTGCAAGGCGAAGGCCTCCAGCGCCTCGCGGGTCTCGTACAGCTCGCGCGCCTCGGCGGCATCGATCTGGGCCACGAAGAAGCCGCGGTTCTGGATGCGCGTGACATAGCCTTCCTGGTAGAGGCGCTCCAGGGCCTCGCGCACCGGCGTGCGAGACACGCCCAGCATCTCGGCCAGCGACTGGTGGGTGAGCTTGTGCCCCGGCCGCAGATGGTTCGAGAGGATGGCAGCCTTGATGGCGTCGTAGGTGGATTGCACGCGCGCCATCGCCGGCCCGTCGTCGCCCGCGCCGCCTGCATCATCACCCGGCGCCTGTGCGGGCCCGGGATTCCGGGCCCCGCCCCGCCCCGCCATCATGTGCGCCCAGCCCGCATTCACTCGACCTTGAGTCCCAGCTTGCGGATCAGGTTGGACCATTGTTCGACGTCCTTGCTGATGCGCCGGGAAAACTCCTCACGTGTATCGCCCACCGCATCCATGCCGTTGTTACGCGCCCAATCGCGCATTTCCGGCCCCTGCAGCACGGCAACGGATGCCCGGTGAACTGCGGTCAGGATGCTCTCCGGTGTCTTGATCGGTGCAAGCAGGCCATACCAGATGCCCAGGTCGTAATCTGGCAGGCCGGTCTCGCTGGCCGTCGGCAGTTCCGGCCAGAAGCCGGCGCGCTTCGCCGTGGAAACAGCCAACGCCCGCACCTTGCCTGAGCTTGCCAGCGGCTTGCTGCTGGTGATCGTCAGTATGGCGAAGTCGATTTCATTGGCCAGCAGCGCCGTGGCCACCGGCCCGCCGCCCTTGTAGGGCACATGCTCGGCCTGAACGCCCGCCATGGCCAGGAACAACTCGGTTGCCAGATGCAAGGAGCTGCCCAGGCCGGGAGTGCCGTAGTTGAGCTTTTTCGGACTCTGTCTAGCCAGTGCAATCAGTTCTGACACCGACTTGGGGGCCATCTGGCTGTTCACCAGGATCACCGCCGGGTAGGTCACGATCGTGGTTACCGGCGCGAGGTCGCGCTTCACCTCATAAGTCGGGTTCTTCTTCAGCAGCCCGTCGGTGATGATGGCGGCACTGTGGAACAGCAGCGTATAGCCGTCAGGGGCGGCCTTGATCACCCATTCGGTGCCGACAGCGCCCCCGGCCCCCGGCCGGTTCTCGATGATGACCGGCTGGCCGGAGCTCGCCGACATTTGCTGCGCAAAGGTGCGCGACAGCGCATCGCTCGCGCCGGCCGGTGCAAACGGCACTACCAGCCGCACCAGCCGCGCCGGATAGTCCGCAGCCTGAACCATGCCCGGCCCCCCCGACAACATGCACAGCAGTCCTGTCCCGATGCTTCTTGCGAAACTTGCTTTTGCAGAAAACATGCTTCCTCCTTTGATGTCAGAACCACCCAGTGTCACGACCGGCTTTTCACCAGCGCATCCACCGCCAGCACACCACTCTGGCCCGGCATCACGAATACCGGGTTGAGTTCGATCTCCTGCATCGATGAATCACATTGCGCGAATCGTGCCGCAAGCCCCAGGGCCGCATCGACGAGCGCTCCGGCGTCTGCCGCCGGCTTGCCACGGAAGCCCTTGAGCAGCGTGGACAGCTTCAGACGGGCGACCAGTGCGATCACCTGTGCGCGCGTGACCGGCATGGCCAGATAGCCGAGGTCGCGGAACAACTCCACCGCGATGCCCCCGGTGCCGATCGCCAGCACAGGCCCGAAATCGGGATTGCGAATGATGGAGAGCACCGCTTCGACGCCGCCGGGCACCATCTCCTGCACCAGCACCCCCGCATCGGCTTTGCCCAGGCGCTGGCGCACCGTCGCCGCTGCACCCGCCACATCGGCCGCGGATGCCACATTCAGCAGCACCAATCCCAACTCGGTCTTGTGATCGGAATCCGCGGGCAGCGCCTTCACGACCACCGGGAACTGCAGGCCGGCGCAGGCCAAGACTGCGTCATCCGAAGACCGCAGGATGCGCCAGCCCGGCATGCCGATGCCCGCATCCGCGAGGAAGGTGGCGGTTTCCTCCCAGGTACGCGGCACACTGCTGCCCCTGGCCATGCCTGCCGGTCTGCCTTCCGGAATGCCTGACGGTTCGCCAGCGGCACGTGCCAGCAGCTCGCGCCCCTTGTACAGCCAGTTGAGGTAACGGGCTGCCTCGGCGGCATCGCGTGCCGCCAGCACGCCCGCCCCGAGGAAGTCGCGCCGGACTTCCGGCGCCAGGCGATCGCCGAGGAAGGTGAGTACCACCGGCACCTGTTTCTCACGCGCGAGAGTCTTGAAAGCCTCGGCTTTTTCCACGACCTCGATCGGACCGCGATTGGCGAACTGGATGATGAGAGCCTCGGTGTTCGGATCATCGGCGATGAGATGCAGGCTCTTGTCGAACATCGCCGGATCAGAGAGCACCATGGCGGTCAGGTCGGTGGGATTATCAGCCTGCCCGAAAGCCGGGAGCACCTGCTTCAACTGCGACACGGTTTCAGCTTCGAAGGTCGCCAGCGGTATGCCGTGCGCCTCGCACAGGTCCGCAGTCAGCGCGCGCGTGCCACCGGGCACACTGAACACCGAAACACCGCCGGTGGCGCCATGCCGCGGCGGCAGCGGACAGAAGGTGAACACTTCGGCCGCCTCGATGAGGTCGGTGAGGCTGTCCACCTGGATCACCCCGGCCTGGTCGAGCACGTCGCGATACACCGCATAGCTCGAGGCAATCTTGCCGGTGTGCGAGGCGGCAGCTGCCTGGCCGATGGCGCTGTTGCCCGACTTGAGCGCCACCAGCTGGATGCCGCGCGCGCGCGCGCGCGCGGCCAGTGGCAGCAGCCGCGCACCATCGTTCAGACCCTCGATGAAAAGCAGCACCACCTTCACGTCATCCTGCCCGATGATCCATTCCAGATAATCGAGCACGTTCATGACCGTCTCGTTGCCCACGCTCACCACATAGGCGCAGCCCACCCCGTTCTCCTGCAGATGGCGGGCAATGGAACCGGTGATCGCGCCGCTCTGGCCCAGGATGGCAATGGGCGCATGTTGCAGGTGTTCGCGGCGCGCTGCCGAGCCGAAGGTGAGGAGCACGCGGCTCTTCACCGACCACACACCCTCGCAGTTGGGCCCGACGATGGGCATGCCGGTGCCGTGCGCCGCCTGCGCCAGCTGTGCCGCCAGTTCACGCCCGCCCTCCACTTCCTCGAAGCCCGAAGTGAACACGATGCACGAACCCATGCCCTTGCGTGCGCAGGCGGCCACGGTGTCGACCACCTCTTCGGCTGCCACCATCACCAGGGCCACATCGGCCGGCTCGGGCAGCGATTCGATGTCCGGATAGCAGCGCACGCCGCCCAGTTCCTGGTACTTTGGATTGATCGGGTAGATCTTTCCGGCAAAGCCGCTCTTTTGCAGGATGGCCAGCGGCGCGCCATTCAACTTGTGGGCGTTACCCGACACCCCGATCAGGGCCACCGAGCGGGCACGGAAGATCCGGTCCAGCCGGCTGGAAAGGGATGAAACGCTACTGGCCTTGTCTTGCATCGTGGTTCCTGTCAGTCATTGATCCGGTCATCGCCATGATGGCGGCCGGATCAATGCGGTGCGCCGGCAAACTTAGAGCGTCTGACAGCATTGCCGTCAGGCGCCCTGACTTAGGGGAGTGCGAGGGGATGTGTCCCCTCGCTTTGTCAGGCGCTCTCAATCCCCGAGCGCCGTGCTGGCCGCGAGCACGTCGGCCTCGTCCATCTTCAGCAGGCCGCGCAGCACCTCGTCGGTGTGTTCGCCCAGGAGCGGCGGCGGACGGCGAATGTCCCCACCGCAGTTGCTGAAGCGGAACGGCACGCCCAGCTGGTGCAATTCGCCGCCCTCGTAAGGCATGGTCTGCACCATGCCGGGTGAGATCTGCTTCAGGTCTTCCAGCGCCGTGGGCAGGTCGTTCACCGGGGCGGCGGGTACATCGGCCGCATCCAGGATCTCCAGCCACTCACGCGTGGTTTTCGCACCCATGCAGCGATTGATCTCCGGGATCAGCTCGGCGCGGTTCTTCACCCGCAGCTGGTTGGTGGCAAAGCGCGCATCGGCGGTGAGCTGCGGCTGGCCGATGGCATTGCAGAACTCGCGATAGGTCTTGTTGGTGCCTGCGCCCACCACCACATAGCCATCAGAGCTGGTAAAGGCCTGGTAGGGCACCAGCTGCGGATGGCCCGAGCCGATCGGCTCCACCTTCGCCTTGCCATCGAGCACGGCCACCGAATAATTGATCAGCAGGCTCATGGTGGCATCGAGCATGGCCACGCTGACCTCCTGGCCTTCCCCGGTGCGCTCGCGGTCATAGAGCGCGGTGAGGATGGCCGTTGCCATGTAGATGCCACCGCCGAAATCGGCCATGGACACGCCCTGGCGCAGGGGATCTGTTGACCCCTCCATGCCGGTGATGCGCATCACCCCCGAGCGCGCCTGCACCGCGACATCCATGCCTGGCTTGGACGCCATGCTGCCTTCAGTGCCATAAGCGGAGATGTTGGCGTAGATGA
>CAIPGJ010000263.1 GCA_903864555.1 uncultured Pseudomonadota bacterium
TGCCTTCCCATGCCCAGCAGGACTACCCCTCGAAACCCGTCCGGATCCTGGTCGGCTTCCTGCCGGGCAGCACCTCGGATGCGGCTGGCCGCCTGGTGGCGCAGATGCTGACGGATCGATACAAACAAAGCGTGATCGTGGACAACCAGTCCGGCGCCAATGGCCTGGTGGCCATACAGGCGGTGACCCGTGCCGCCGGCGATGGCTACACACTGCTGCTGGCCACGGCCGGGGCGCTCACCATCAGCCCGGTGGCTGAAAAGGACCTCCCCTACAACCCGCTCACCAGCTTCAGGCCCGTCGCGCTGGTGGGCGCCTTTCCCTACGTGCTCGGGGCACGCAGCGACTTTCCGGCCAACGACATCAAGGGACTGCTGGCCTACTCCAAGGCCAATCCCGGCAAGCTCTTCTTCGGATCGGCCGGGAATTATTCGGTCAATCACCTGGGTATCGAATGGCTGAAGGCGCTGACCGGGCTGGATGCCCAGCATGTGCCCTTCAAGGGTGGCAGCGGCGCACTGGCTGAACTGGTGGCAGGTCGCATCGACATCACGCTGGCCTCGCCCGGATCGGGCATGCCACAGGTGACATCCGGAAAGATCAAGGGCCTCGCGGTGACCAGTGCCGAGAGGACACCCCTCGCCGAAGGCCTTCCCACTGCCATCGAGTCGGGTGTGCCGGGCTATGTGGTGCAACCCTGGAACGGAATGGTCGGGCCGGCTTCGCTGTCTCCCCAGATCGCAAACCGGCTGAACGACGTCATCAACGAAGGACTGAAGCGTCCGGTGTACCAGGCCGTGCTGACCAAGCAGGGCATGTATCCGCTGATCGACACCCCCGAGGGTTTCCAGAAACTGATTGCGAAGGAACTGGCCACCTGGACAGACGTGGTGAAGCGCTCCCCCGTGCAGAAGTAGGGTTGATCAGAGCGTCTCTGGCGTTGAAGAAAAAGACCCGCGCCGCTTATCGATGAACACCACCAGCTTCTCAGATCCTGGTGGCAATATTATGATCAAATCCGTGCACCACTCTTTTTCATTAAAGGCTGTATAAAGCAATTATGATCAGAGTACCAGCCATTCCTGCAGCCTTGGAGTAAGGCCTCCAACCCGGATCAGATGCAGGCCGGGGGCTGCTGTCGGGCATCCCCTCACGCCGTTTCAAAGGCCCCGAGCAGCCAGCCGCAATCCTGCGCCGTTTCCAGGCGCGAGACGCGCGCCAGATAGTCGTCCATGCGGGAACCGGAAAGCAGTGGCCCGGCAAGCCGCCGGAATTTTCCGGTGACCTCGTCCTGGCTCATCGGATTCCACTCGGTCCCGCGCGGCGCGTCGTTCTCCCTCGCATGCGTCATGACGCCGGCGGCATCGAATACCTCGACACGGCTGAAGCGGTAATGTGAAAAAGCCTGGTCCACCACCACTTCGAATCTGCGGCGCATCGCCTCGATTTCCGGGCGCCGCCCATGGGTCTCACACGCAAGGCTGTGCTCCGGCACGATCACATCCGAATCGATCGCGGCATGCGCCAGGCAATACTGCAGGTTGAAGCGCGCCTCGTTGCCGGTTGCGGGCGCTTGAGGCTTGGACACGGCCGGCTCGATATAGGCCGGAATGCTGACCCTGATGCGCGATGCGTTCTGTAGCGGCACGCCCTCCCGGCGCAGCGCCGCCACCGAATCGATTGCCGAATGCATGTAGCCGCAACACGCATGCAGCTTGCGGCGCGGCTGGGCCAGCCTCCAGGCGGAAAAATCCCGCGCCACGTCCCAGGCGATATCGTTTGCCACCGTAGCGTAATAGCCCATGCTGCTTTCGAGCAGGTTCTGGTTACCGGTCATGCCGGCTGCGGCGTAGGCGGCTGCCAGCAATCCGACCGAGCCGGGCCATGCCCCGAACAGCAGCGGCTTGACCTCACTGCCCTCGCCGAAAATCACCTCGGCCGGACACCAGCCGGCCAGCGCCGCACCGATGGCCATCGCATGGGCGGTCCGCCCTGCGTCGAACCCCATCAATCGGGATGCCGCAGCCGCAGCACCGATGGTGTTCGGAATGCCCACCTGGGCCAGCCCCGCCTGGGTAAAGGGCTTCTGGTGGGCATAGAAACCGCCATGCACCCGGCACACGATCTCGACACCGGTGACCACGGCCTCGAGCAATGGCTCGCCACCGGCCCCGAGCTGCTCGGCCAGCGCCAGCGCAGGCGTGACCGTGCCGATGCTGGCATGGCCACCGATGAGGTCGTTCAGCTCGAACACATCGCCCATGTAGGCATTGATGCGGGCTGCCGACTGCGCGGAGAAACCGCCCCTGGCGCCGAGCACGCTGGATCTGCCCTGCTCGCCCAGCACACGTTCCGCCGCCAGCAGGCGCCGTGTTTCATCCAGGCGCGCCCCCGAGGCCATGCAACCGATGGTGTCGAGCACGTTCAGGCGCGCCTCGTCCTGAA
>CAIPGJ010000264.1 GCA_903864555.1 uncultured Pseudomonadota bacterium
CTTCCTCGGCGAACTGCTGGCGCCTTCGGTCGATCCGCGTTTCCTTGCCCGCGTGGTCGTGGCCAGTGCCGAAACGCTGGCGATGTCGGCGCTCGGCACGCTGCTGGCCGCCATGGCCGGCCTGGTGCTGGCACTCCCGGCGAGTGGCAGCAGCCTGCTGCTGAAGGGACCAACGCGCCTGGTCCTGAATGTGTTGCGCTCGATCCCGGAACTCGCCTGGGCGGCCTTGTTACTCATCGCCGCGGGTCTCGGGCCATTCGCCGGAACACTGGCGCTGGCGCTGCACACCGCCGGCGTGCTCGGACGGCTGTTCGCCGAAGCCATCGAGAACACCCCGCCCGGCCCGGCACTGGCACTGCGCGTGCAGGGCGTGCCGGAGGGCCGCGTGTTCCTCTATGCCACGCTGCCCGCGGTGCTGCCGCAGGTGCTGTCGTACTCGCTCTATCGTTGGGAAAACAACATCCGCGCCGCGGCCGTGCTCGGCGTGGTCGGTGCCGGTGGCCTGGGACAGATGCTGGCGTTTCACATGGGGCTGTTCCAGATGAGCGAAACCAGCACTGTGCTGATTGCCATGATTGCGCTGGTGGCGCTGGTGGACCTGCTGTCCTATCTCACGCGGCGCGCCATGGGCCGCTGAACGCGGCAGGACATGCCACGCGAGCTTGTCTGCCCTGCTACCAGCGCAGCAGCAGCCGGCCGATGAGCGCCCCGATGGCTGCCGGCAGCGCCATGCCCAGCACATACCAGCTACCGATGAAGGGCGCGGCCAGCTCCGGGCAATGCAGGGCATAGACAAATGCCCCGGTCCCGCCAGCCAGCAGGCCGGCTGTGGCGCCCGCCAGTGGCGGACTCGTCGGCGCCAGCCCGCGCAAGGCCCATATGGCGGCGGCAAACATCGGCAATGACAGGAACAGTATGCTGAGGGGACATGCGATCCAGGTCTCGCCGAACAGCAGCCCGGGGCGCTCGGCCGGCGCCGCCTGCACCAGCACCACCAGGGCCAGCAGCCAGATGGACAGCAGCGCTGCCACGATCATCCAGGGCGCCGCCGGCGCGCGCACGCCCGGCCGGGCTATGCGCAGGATGGCGTAAAGCGAAATGCCCGCCAGTGCCAGGGGCAGCCCGAGCTTCACCCAGAACATGCCCTGGCGCGTGACCTCGACGAGGTCGGGGTTCAGGCCCAGGGTGGCCATCATCAGCAGGGCCGAGAGCGGCAATCCGACCATCATCGCCAAGCCAAAGCGCCGCTGCGCCGTGCCCGGCCTCACCTCATCGGCTTCGCTCGCCAGCATCGTCACCAGATCATCTGTTTTCATGTTTCACCCTTGATCAATGCCGCCAGGGCCTTCAGCCCGCGGTGCACACCCACCTTCACCGCAGATTCGGACATGCCGCTCTTTTGCGCCGCCTCGGCCACCGACAGTCCATCCAGCTTCACATACTGGATCGGCAACCGGTGGCGGTCAGGCAGTTGTTCCAGCAGCTTGCCCACATCACGCTTCGCGTCCATGGCCTCGCGGTCTTCGCTCGCGAACACGTCCATCTCTTCATCCAGCACGTCGGTCAGTGCCTCCCGCGTGGCACGCCGCCGGTACAGGTCGATCAGCTTGTAGCGTGCAATGCCGTGCACCCAGGCCGTGAGCGGCTGCTCCGGCTCGTAGGTGTGTCGCTGGTTATGCACCGCAAGCAGGGTTTCCTGCACCAGGTCCTCCAGTTCATCAGGCAGCGCGGCCAGCCGCCGGCGGAAGAACGCCCGCAGATGCCCGCTCAATGCAGCGAGCAGGGCGTGGTAGGCGCCCGCATCGCC
>CAIPGJ010000265.1 GCA_903864555.1 uncultured Pseudomonadota bacterium
CCGCGGGATGCCATCGAGAAAGCCGTGATCGAATGCGCCGAGCGCGGCGTGCGCAGCGTCATCATCTTTGCCGCCGGCTATGCCGAGACCGGCAAGCCCGAGCGCATCGCCGCCCAGGAACGCCTGGCCGCCATCGGCCGCGACAGCGGCATGAAGATCATCGGCCCCAACTGCATGGGCTTTGCCAATTTCGCCACGCGCACCGTGGTGTCCTTCACCCAGACCAGCGTGAAGTCGGCCATGGCGCACCCGGCCGGTATCGGCATCGTCAGCCAGTCCGGGGCACTGGGCTTCGGCCTGGTGCAGGCCATGGAGAACGGCATGGTGATCAGCCACGCCATCGCCACCGGCAACTCCTGCGACGTCAACCTCGCCGACAACATCGCCTACCTGGCCGAGGAGCCCAGCTGCAATGCCATCGCCTGCATCTTCGAGGGCATGCCCGATCCGTCCATGCTGCTGGAAGCCGCCGACATCGCCTGGAAGAACGACAAGCCGCTGGTGATCGCCAAGCTGGGCACCGGGCAGGAAGGCGCTGCGGCCGCCATGTCCCACACCGGCTCGCTGGCCGGCTCCACCGCGGCCTACCGCGCCGCCTTCGAGCGCTCAGGGATTGTCTGGGCCGAGGGCGTGCCCGGTCTCATGGAGATCTGCTCCTTTCTGTCCAAGGCCGGCCGGCCCAAGGCGCGCGGCGTGGGCATCATCGCCAGCTCCGGCGGCGGCGGCATCACCACCGCGGACACCGCCGAACGCTACGGCCTGACACTGCCACAGCCGCGCCCGGAAACACTCAAGGTGCTGCAGGCCAACGTCCCGGAGTTCGGCTCCGCGCGCAATCCCTGTGATGTCACCACCATGATCAACAGCCAGCCCGACATCCTCACCAACGCCATCGACGCCATGATGGCCGACGACCAGTACGGCGTGCTGCTCTACCCGCAGGTGACGGTCAGCGCACGCACCGCGGAACGCCGCGCCCAGCTGGGCGTGATGGCGAAGAAGCACGGCAAGCCCTTCTGCCTGCCCTTTGTCGGCGGCTGGGTGGGCGGCCCCGGCACCATCGAAGTGGAACGTGACCGCGGCCTCGGCTGGTTCTTCAACCTGGACAGCTGCTTCCGGGCCATCCAGGCCTGGCACTGGCGCGAGGACAAGCACCTCGCCGAGGAACGCCACGGACCGCGCAGGCTGATGCGCCTGTCACCGGCAAACGCCAAGGACAAGGCGGCAAGACTCATCGCCGCCGCGAAGCATCAGACGCTCACCGAGCGCGAAGCCAAGGACGTCCTCGCGCTCTATGGCGTGCCGGTGGTGGACGAAAAACTGGTGCAGTCCGCAGCCGATGCCGTGACCGCGGCGCAGTCGCTGGGCCTGCCCGTGGTGATGAAAGTGGTATCCCCCGACATCCCGCACAAGACCGAAGCCGGCGTCATCCGCCTCAATCTCAAATCCGTCGAAGAGGTGATGGCCGCCTACGACGCCGTGATGGCCAACGCAGTGCAGTACAAGGCCGACGCCGATATCCATGGCGTGCTGGTGCAACCCATGGTGCCCTCGGGCACCGAGATCATGGTGGGCGGCAGGATCGATCCGCTGTTCGGGCCGCTCATCGTCGCCGGCCTGGGCGGCGTCCTGGTGGAATTACTCAAGGACACGGCACTGGAACTGGCGCCGGTCACCGTCCACGAGGCGCGTGCCATGCTGGCACGCCTCAAGGGACAGACCGTGCTGCAGGGCTTTCGAGGCGCCGAACCCGTTGATCAGGACAAACTCGCCGACATCATCGTGCGTCTGGGTGAGTTCCTCGATGACCAGAAGGACCTGGTGGCCGAACTGGACGTGAACCCGCTGATCTGCGCCGGCCAGCGCATACTGGCGGTAGATGCGCTGATCATTCGCAAGAGCTGACCGCAGTTGATTCGAAGCAGGCCTTGCATCGAGTTGAAGGCTGCATGCGCCTGCCGGCACACCAGGCCGGCACAATCGTGCTATCAGTCTGAGGCCAGTTTCACCCCGATCTGATGGGCGACCTTGATCCAGCGCTCCCGCTGCGCCGCCAGGGTGCCGCGGAATTCCTCCACCGAGCCACCACCCAGGCCCTCGCCCATGGATTCGAACTTGGCCACCAGCTCCGGGCGCTTCAAAGCCTTGTTGAATTCGACGTTGAGGCGCTGGATCACGGCAGCCGGTGTGCCAGCCGGTGCATGCAGTCCGGACCAGGCGTAGACGTCGTACTCGGGCGCGCCCAGTTCGGAGATCGACTTCAAATCGGGCAACTCGGGCATCCGACCCTGGGCCTGGGAGATGGCCAGGGGCACCAGCTTGCCAGCCTTGATGTGGCTGAGGATGTTGCGCGGCGCCTGCAATGAAGCCTGCACTTCGCCCGCAAGCAGGGCGGCACCGATGGGTGCCGTCCCCTTGTAGGGCACATAGGTGATCTGCACGCCCAGCAGGTTGTGCAGATACTCGGCCGAGAGCCGCTGTATGCCGTTGAGCCCGATCATGCCCCAGTTGATCTTTCCGGGATTGGCTTTGGCATAAGCGATGTACTGCGGCAGCGTGCGCACCGGCAGCGAGGCATGCACCACCAGCAACTGCGGCGTGCGTGTGAGCTGGTAGACCGGCGTGAAATCGTTCCAGCCATCATAGGGTGGCTTGCGTTCCATGATGTCCGTCAGCGCCAGTGTGGTCGAGGACATCAGCAGCGTATGCCCGTCGGGCACGGCCTTGACCACGGCATTACCGGCCAGCACCCCATTGCCGCCGGTCTTGTAGTCAACGAGGAAAGCCCACTTCGTCGCATCCGTGACCAGCGACGTGTAGGTGCGCAGCACGATGTCCGCACCGCCCGGTGCAAAGGGCACCACCACCAGGATGGGTCGCGCGGGCCAGTTGGCGACCGTCGGAGCCTGTGCGAAGGCCGCCTGGGACAGCAAGGCAAGCACCAGCAAGGCGGTGCAACGGGACACTATGCGCATGACGCCTCCTGATCGTGATTCTTCTTGCAGGGTGGCCGGACCGATGCCATTGCGATCATGTCACAGTTGCTCGTTGCTCGTTGCCCATCGGCTTCGGCTCCGGCCCGGCGATGCCGAAAAAGTAGAGTAGTCTTCGCAGGACGCCTCATGCCCCATCCGACATGAGCGAACCAGAACACCACCCACGGTGTCGCAAGGAGGAGAATCAACATGCAACCGTCCCCAGTCATCGCC
>CAIPGJ010000266.1 GCA_903864555.1 uncultured Pseudomonadota bacterium
CTGCGCGCCATGGGCGAGCTGGACAACACCATCATCTGTTTTGCGGCCGACAACGGTGGCACCAGTGGCGGCGGGCCCAAGGGCGAAGTGTTCTACAACCGGCGCTTCGCCGAACTGCCGCCGATGCCGGTGGCGCACGACGTCGCGATGGCCGACTGGATCGGCACCGGGCGGGTGCCGGCGCTCTATCCCACGGGCTGGGGCCAGGTCAGCAACACGCCTTTCCCGTCCTACAAGACCTACACCGGCGGGGGCGGCCGGCGCGTGGCCTGCATCGTGAGCTGGCCCCAGGCGATCAGTGCGCGCAACGCGGTCAGCGCCGCGTTCGCCCACGTCACCGACGTGATGCCCACGCTGCTCGACCTTGCCGGGGTGAGTGCCCCCACCACCTCGCATGGCCAGCCGGCACTGCCGATGCACGGCAGCAGCCTGGCCCCGTTGCTGCTGCACGGGCACACCGGCCCCACCCGCACCGAGCAGTATTACGAATGCTGGGCCAACCGCGCCTACTGGCGCGACGGCTGGATCGCGGTCTCGCTGCAGCAGCGCGGCGAGGCGATCGACTTTGACCACTGGACCCTGCACCACCAGGCGAGTGATTTCTCGGAGTCGGTCGACGTGGCGGCCGAGCACCCGGAGTTGCTGAGGGAACTAGTCGAGGCCTTCGACCGAGCGGCCTGGGCCAACTTGGTTTACCCGCTGGACAACCGTCTTCCGAGTCAGAAGCTCAGCCAGCCGCCGCCGCACCTGCAGCCTCCGGCTGCCGGTCGGCGCCGCTTCCTGCCTGGCGGGCAAACCGTCGCGCGCAACGCCATCGTGCCCCTGATCGCTGACCGCTGCTTCCGCATCGACGTGCATTTGCGCCACCGCGCCGCTGACCAGGGCGTGTTGTTCGCCATCGGCGACATCACCGGCGGCATGGTGATGTCCGTGGAGGACGGCGCGCTGCAGTTCCTGTACAACGGCTTCGGCCAGTTCCATCGCATCAGCGCCGCAGCGCTGGGTGACCTGGAGGGCTGCCTGTGCGTTCAGTACGAGGCCCTGGGCCAGCGCAGGGGCCGTGGCCGGTTGCTGCGCGACGACACGCCGCTGGCCGACTGGTCTGACCTGTCGCCGACTCTGATGGGCGGCTTCCACGAAGGCCTGGACATCGGGCTGGACCGGCGTGCGCCGGTGGACTGGGAGCTTTACCAGCGCCAGGGCACCTTCCGCTACAGCGGCGTCATCTACGAACTGGTGATCGAGTTCGGCGCGTTCGCGCCCGACAGCAAGGGCTAGGATCAGCCTGGAGGCGGTGTACCCAGGCTCAGATTGCTCCGGCCCCCAGCCAGCGTTCAGTCAGTTTGACCCAGTAGGTAGCGCCGGTGGAGAGCACCCGGTCGTTGAAGTCATAGCCGGCGTTGTGGACCATGCAGCCGCCCTGGCTACCCACGCCGTTTCCAATGTTGATGAAGCAGCCCGGTACTTTTTCCAGGAAAAAGGCGAAATCCTCGCTCGCGGTAACGGGCTCTGCATTCGCCACCAGGCCACCTTCGCCCAGCCAGTCGCGCACCACTTGTTTGCAGAACTCCGTATGCGCGGGTGAGTTGTTCAGTACGGGATAGCGGCGAACGTACTGCACCTCGGCGGTTGCGCCGAAGCTGGCGGCTTGGGCCTGCGCAATCTCGGTGATGCGCCGCTCCAGCAGATCACGCGCCTCGGGCTGCATGGCCCGCACCGTCAACCGCAACTCGGCAGTACCCGGAATGACGTTGGGCGCATCCCCGGCAAGAAAGGCGCCGACTGTGACGATGCCGGTCTGCAGGGGCGGCATGTTGCGGGAGACGATGGTCTGCAGCGCCATCACGATGCTGGCACCCGCCACCACCGGGTCCACTGCCGACTGGGGAATGGCGCCATGACCGCCGATGCCCCTGACCGTGATGTTGCAGGTGTCACCACTGGCCATGGCAAATCCGGGCACGGCCATGAACTGCCCTTCGGCCACGCCCGGCGCGTTGTGCATGCCAAACATGGCATCACAGGGAAATAGTTCCAAGAATCCATCGTCCAGCATCTTGCGCGCACCGGCCAGCCCTTCCTCGGCGGGCTGGAATACGAAATGGACGATGCCATCAAAATTGCGGGTGGCTGCCAGATGCCTGGCGGCCGAGAGCAACATGGCAGTGTGACCATCATGACCACATGCATGCATCTTTCCAAACACCTTGCTGGCCCAGGGCTTGCCAGAGGTCTCTGCAATCGGCAGCGCATCCATATCTGCCCGCAGTCCAATGCGCCGCTGGCTGGTGCCCGCCCTTAGTGTGCCGACCACGCCCGTCCCACCCAGTCCTCGGTGAACCTCACAACCCCAGCGCTGCAGGCGCTCGGCCACAAGGTCGCTGGTCGCATGTTCCTCATAGGCGAGCTCCGGGTTGGCGTGAATCTGATGCCGGATGGCAACCATCTCGGCCTCATGAGCTCGGATGCCGTCGAGTGCAGGTGGAAGTAGATCTGTATTCATGGGTTGAAGTTTATCTATAGAAG
>CAIPGJ010000267.1 GCA_903864555.1 uncultured Pseudomonadota bacterium
GCGGCAGCGCCACCGGCGGATACCAGCAGCACGAATTCGCCGCGCCGCCGGTCGGAATCGGCCTCCAGCCATGCCAGTGCCTCGGCGAGAGGGCCTCGGTGCACGGTCTCAAACAGCTTGGTCATTTCGCGGGCGATCACGATCTCGCGCTCACCCGGCAGGCCCGCCGCCAGATCGGCCACGCACTCCACCACCCGATGCGGCGCCTCATAGAAGGCCAGTGTGCATTCCAGCTTGGCCAGGGCGGCGATGACCTTGCGCCGTGCCGCGCCGCGCTCCGGCAGGAAACCGGTGAAATGAAAGGGGCCGGGGAATCCCGACACCGACAGTGCGGCGATCAGCGCGCTTGCCCCAGGCACCGGAATCACGCGATGTCCGGCGCGATGCACCTCGGCCACCAGCAGTGCGCCGGGGTCGGATACCGCCGGCGTACCGGCATCGCTGATCAGCGCGATGTCCTCGCCCTGCGCCAGGCGCGAGATGATCTCCTCCGCGCGGCGGCGCTCATTGTGTTCGTGCAGTGACAGCATGCGCGTGGCAATGCCATGCCGGTCCAGCAGGCGCGCACTCATGCGCGTGTCTTCCGCGGCAATCAGCGCAACCTGGCGCAGCGTGGCGATGGCGCGCAGGCTGAAGTCATCGAGGTTACCGATGGGAGTGGCCACCACATACAATGCGCCGCCCCCCTGTCGGCCCCGCTCCTGATGACCTGCTGCATCCACCTGCATCGTAGTTTTCCCGTCACTTTGCTGTTGCATGCTGGTGTCCCGAATCGTAAGTTCGTTGAATTCTGATTTGGCATGCATAAGTCGACATCCGTCGAGAAAGTGCCGAAATCGGTGCCAGACAAGGCGCAAAGCGGAGTAAGCCTGGCTGGCTGGCGAGCATTTGCAACGCCGTATCCGTGTGGCGGCGATTCTCGGCGCTTTTATTCGGCGAATTTGCGATTCGGAACACTAGTGTCGCCCTGCGTGTCTGCCTGGAGGCTGTATAGAAAAAATGGCGCCACTCCTGTGCGCCCGTGCAGGCCGCCCCGCGACCTGCACGGCAACAGCAGCCCGTGTCGCTGCCGCCATGGCCATCGTTGCTGTCATGGTGCGCGCTACTCTGGCTACTCTGGCTGCCCTTGCACGCAGTGGCGCAGCCGGCAAGCCTTGCACCAGCAGCACCGATGGTATCCCCGATGTCGGCCCCCATGTTGAGTCTGACGCCGGGCGCAATGTCCGCTCCGATGGTGACCCTGCTGCTGCCGCTGGACGCCGCGGCGTTCCAGGTACCCGCGACCGCCATCCAGAAAGGCTGCGAAGCCGCGCTGTCACTGTCCGGTAACGGGACGCGCCTGGACATTGCCCGCACCAACGCCGATCCGGCCGGCATCACCGCCGCGTGGACGGCAGCCGCCGAACGCGATGCGGCCGTGATCATCGGCCCGCTCACCCGCGACGCGGTGTCGGCCCTTGCGGCACAGCTGGCGCGCTCGCCTGTCAATCGAGCCAGCTTCCCCGCCTCTGCCACGTCCGACAGCATTGCCCGCCCGCCGCTTACGATTACGCTGAATGCATCGGAAGAAGCCGGTGCGCTGCCACTGCGCTTTTACACCTTCGGCCTGGTGATGGAACAGGAGGCGCGTGCGGTTGCACGCATGGCCTGGGCCGACAAGGCACGCACCGCCTACGTCGTGCAG
The DNA here is from genome assembly GCA_903864555.1 of uncultured Pseudomonadota bacterium. The sequence continues at coordinate 1,685 of CAIPGJ010000267.1, forward strand.
GCCACGCATGCGCTCGCGCGCAGAACCAGCCAGGCCTTTGCAGCGGAGTGGCTGGCGCTGGGGGGGGCGCATCGTTGACGCCGAGGACATCAGCAGCACCAGCGACGCGGCCGGCCCTGCCGCAAACCCTTTTGGCCGGCTCAAGTCGCGCATCGCGGACGGCGAAGTCGACATGGTCTTCCTCAGCGCCGATGGCACTGGCGCCCGGCACATGCGCCCTTACCTGGGCAGCAGTGCGGCCATCTACGCCACCTCCATGGTGAATGACGCGCGTCAGGATGCGGGGGCGAATGTGGACCTCCGGGGCATACGCTTTGTCGACATGCCCTGGATGATACAGGCCGACCATCCCGCAGTTATGGTCTACCCGCGTCCAGTCTATGCCAGGCCCGAATTGCAGCGCTTCCATGCCTTGGGCATCGATGCCTGCCGCATGGCCGACGCACTGATGCAGGGGCGCAACCCGATCGAGCTGGATGGCGTGACCGGCCGGCTGCAGCTGAGCATCCCCGGCGATGGCAGTGGCGCCGCGATACAGCGGGAACCGGTGATGGCCATTTTTGCCGATCCCGCGGCGGCGCCCCCCGCCACGTCCGAATCCACCCCGCCCTGACCGAGGCCAGCCACGGACGATACCGCAGTAGCGGTGTTCCATAAACCGCTATGATGCGCAAAGACAGTCCGGCCTGTCCGTGTCACCAACAAAGAAGGCGGACGCATCTGATCCAGCCTGCGCCATCACAAGGAGGAAGACATGCAGCCATATTCATTGTTCCAGTGGTTTTCGCGACCCTCATTGCCCTTGCTTCGTTCTTTGGTACTGGGTTGCAGCATGGCCCTGTTGGCGCCAGCCACCTTCGGTCAGACTTTTCCGAGCAAGGTGGTTCGCTATGTCGTGCCCGACAGCCCGGGCTCGGGCGGGGACATCATGGGCCGCCTGGTGGCATCGGGCATGACCGAAGCCCTGAACCAGCAGGTCATCGTCGACAACCGCGCCGGAGCCTCCAGCAACCTGGGCGCCGAATTAGTGGCGCGCTCAGCCGCTGACGGCTACACCATGCTCGCGGTGAGCACCACGCTATCGGCCAATGCCAGCCTGTACAAGAACCTCGGCTACGACCTCGCCCGTGACCTGGCGCCGGTGACCCAGCTTGCGCTCACCCCGCATGTGCTGGTGGTGCATCCATCGCTGCCGGTGAACAGCGTGGCCGAGTTCATCAAGCTGGTCAAGGCGAAACCCGGCACCATCAACTATTCCTCGCCTGGTTCCGGCACCTCGGCCTTCATCCCCGCGGAAATCTTCAAGCGCGTGGCCGATGTGGACATCGTGCACGTGCCCTACAAGGGCGGCGGCCCGGCGCTGCAGGCCATCATCGCGGGCCAGGTGCAGGCCTATTTCGCCCCCTCGCTCACCGCGGTCCCGCCCATCAAGCAGGGTTTGGTGCGGGCCCTGGCTCTTACCAGCGTGCAGAAACTGCCCCTCATGCCCGACCTGCCCACGCTGGCCGAACTGGGGATCAAGGACATCGACTTCGCCAATTCGCTCGGCCTGATGGTGCCGACGAAGACCCCCGAGGCCAGCATCGGCGTGCTCAATCGCGCCGCCGTCGCCGCACTGAAGAAACCCGACATCGCGAAGAAGGTAAATGACCTGGGCGCCATCATCGTCGGCAGCAGCCCGACTGACTATGGCACCTTCGTGCGCCGCGAAATGACGACGCTGGCCGACCTGTTCAAGCGCGGCAACGTGCAGCCGGACTGAGCGGCGACGAAACCGTAATCGCAACAGGCCCGGCACGCACAAACTCGTCCTGTAGCGATCAGAGACAGGCCACCGCGTAGACATCGTGCACGCCCTCGGGCAAGGCGTATTCGCGCCAGCTTGCGCCGGTGTCGCAGGTCTCGAACACCTGGCCACAGCGCGAAGCGCACACGATGCGCGCCGGATCGACCGGGTCCACAGCCACGCTCATCATGGTGGCCCGCGCGGTGAATCCATGATCGATGCGCGTCCAGGTACGCCCCGCATCGGCAGTGCGATAGAGGGACCCCACCGTGCCGCGAGAAGAGGCCGACTGGCAGGCATACATGACCTGCGGATCATGCGGACAGACGATGAGGTCGCGGCAGTAATTCATGGGGGCGGAAAATTGCCCGATGCCGAAATCCATCCAGCTCGTACCATGATCAGGCGTGGCAAAGATGCCCATGCGCACGCCCAGCAGTGCCGTTCCACCATTGACCACGATGGTATGCGAGTCGAGCATCCCCGAATCATCCCGCTCACTGCTTTCGCGGCTCATCAGGTGGGGCTGCTCGGCCAGCTTGATCAAGGGCGCGGAGACATCCGCCCAGGTCTGGCCACCATCGCGGCTGACGATCACGCCGCTCACCTCGAGGGCGGCAAAGATGTCGTCGGGACGCGCGCGGTCCAGGGCGATGCCGGTCACCCGGGTCGGAAAGCGCATGGGGCAATGCTCGGGGGACACGACCCCGTCCAGATGCCGCCATGAGCGTCCGGCGTCATCGCTACGGTAGATCGCCACCGGCGCGGCCCCTGCGAACATGACATCCGGACGCGCGGGATGGAACACCAGCGACCATATCTGGGCATTGCGCACCGGGAAATTCATGCGTTCCCAGTGCCCGCCGGCATCCTGACTGCGGTAGGGTCCATCCTGGGTGCCCGCAAACACATGATCGGGATCCCCCGGTGCGATGGCGAAGGCGCGAGCCTCGGCCAGGGGCGGCAGGCCGGCCGTCACCTCGGTGACACTGCCGTCGGCGCGATCGATGCGGAACAGTCCCCCGCGCAACGCGGACCCATCACGCGCTTTGCCATATCCTGCCCCTGCGAACAGATAGCCCCTTGACGCTCTTTTCATCATGCACCCCTTGAATATCGTTTTTATGTTCGGATGGGTCGGCGCATCCGCAGACCAGGCGCAGCGCTATTTTTCGCGCAGGCCGAGTCTGGTGAGGACGGGCTCCCAGCGCGCGAGTTCACGCTCGACCCGCTCGCGCAACTGCTCCGGTGTGCTTGGGCTGGGCTCGGCGCCCGCCGCCGCAAAGCGCTCGCGCACCTCGGCCGTGCCGATGACTCCGGCAATCTCGCGGTTCAGCCAGTCGATGACACTGCGGGGCGTGGCGGCTGGCGCCATCACCGAATGCCACACGTTCAATTCGAAGCCACCCGGGACCTGCTCTGCAATGGTCGGGATCTCAGGCAGCATGGGGGAGCGCTTCAGGTTGCTGATGCCGATGCCTCGCAAACGTCCTGCCTGGGTGTACTGGACGCTGCCGCCCACCGCCTCGAAGACGAATTGCAGTCGGCCTGCCATCAACTCGGCGGCCGCCTGGGCGCTGCCCTTGTGCGGCACATGCACCACATCGACCCCGGCCGCGGACACGAACAAGGCCCCCGCCAGGTGCGAGGTGCTACCCACACCCGCCGATCCGTAATTCAGCGCCCCCGGATTCTGGCGGGCTCGCGCCAGCAATTCTGCGATGTTGCGCGGCCCCTCCACCGGGTGAGCCAATACCAGATAGGGCACCGATGCAACCAGCGATACCGGCGCGAAATCGCGGCGTGGATCATAGGGCGGCCGAGCAGCAATCAGCGGTCCGGTAATGACACTGCCGGCGCTGCAGAAGCACAGGGTGTAGCCGTCGGCCGGTGCCTTGGTCACGGCTTCCGCACCGACCAGTCCGCCCGCCCCGGCACGGTTCTCGACCAGCACCGACTGGCCGGCGCGCGGGGCCAATCCCTGGGCGACGATACGCCCGACGATATCGATGGCACCGCCGGGCGGAAAGGGCACCACCAGCCGGATGGGACGGGCAGGGTAGCCTTGTGCCCAGGTCGGGGCAGCCCACGCCAACGCCGTCATCATCAGGGCTGGCAGCAAAACCATTCGTGATGTCCATTTCCAACGAACATCAATGCGCGGAAGCGTTGTCTCGAGATGCTGCTGCATGAAACCTCCTTTTCGACTCTCTGTTTTCCCGGCCGCCGCTTGTTCTATCCACTGCCCAAGGCAATGGCGCGACTGAAATAGTGAATGACCAGCACTGCACCGCCGGTGGCCTGCCCGGAACAGTCAGCAAAACCCGTCTCAGAATCCGTCAAAGTCCCGGGTCCGCCGCAGCCGCTCCCGCGTCATCTCCGCCAGGCTGTTGATGCCGATCAGGCCCATGTCGCGATGGATCTCATCGTGCATGAGCTTGATGGCGTGCTGGACGCCGGCCTCGCCGGCAACCGCCGCGGCATACAGGGCCGGCCGGCCGAAGAAGACGAATTTCGCGCCCAGGCCGAGAGCCTTCAACACGTCGGTGCCGCGGCGCACGGTGCTGTCCAGCATGACTGTCATGTCACCGGCTTCAGCGACGATGCCGGGCAGCACGCGGATGGGAGATATCGAGCCATCCAGCTGGCGGCCGCCGTGGTTGGAAACGATGATGCCGTTGACACCGGCAGCGCTCGCGCACGCCGCATCGGCCCTGTTCAGTATGCCCTTCACCACCAGGTTGCCGGGCCAGAGGTCGCGCACCAGCTTCAGGTGATCCCAGTTGAGACGGTCGAGGTGCCCGCGCTCGCGCCCGCCGCCAAAGGAGATCATGGGCGAACGCGGCGAGGTCATGTTCTCCACATGCGGCATGCCATGCAGCAGCAGGGTGCGCAGGAACATGCCGAACAACCAGCGTGGGCGGGTGATGCCGTCCCAGGCCAGGCGCAGGCTGGGCTCGAAGGGCTTGCGAAAGCCGCTGCGCACACCCACTTCCAGATTGGAGGCAACCGGAACATCCACCGTCACCACCAGGGTCTCGTAGCCGGCATCCTTCACGCGCTGGATCAGCTTGCGTATGGCGGCCTCGTCCCCGGGCAGGTAGGCCTGGAACCAGGCTGTCTTTCCTTCGCGGCGCACCGCTTCCAGCGTGGTCAGTGCCGCACCGCTAAGGATCATGGGTAGGTTGTTGCGCGCAGCCACCCGCGCCAGCACCAGGTCACCCTGGTAGGCGGCCAGGCTCACCCCGCCCATGGGCGAAAAACCGAAGGGCGAATCGTAGGTGTGACCGAACAGTGTGGCCTTCTGCTGACGTCCCGATGTGCCCACCAGCACCCTGGGCACAAAGGACAGCTCTTCGAACGCCGCTCGATTGGCGCGTATGGAAGAACCGGTATCGGCCCCGGCCACCACATAGCCGAAGATGGGCCGCGGGATGTAGCGTCGCGCCGGCGCCTCGAAATCATCCAGAGACAGGATGCTGCGCAACACGCGCGGGCCGGCCGAGCTGGGCGCGCGCCAGGTGCTGGTCTGATCGCCGGATGGCGCAATTGCTGCGGCACCGTTGCCTGCCTTGTCATGCACCGCCGACATGCTGCCCCTCCTGCGCTGCTCGCGCCGCATGATTGATTGTTGTTGCACTCCGGTGCCCCGGGGTGGCGGCGAGAATGACAGAATTCAAACAGGCTGTAAATCGCGTTCCGCCCATCGCCATCCCGTGCGTCAAGCCCCGCACGCAATTGACCACGCGCTGCCCCTCACTTAACCTGCGGCCCACCAACGAGAACACGACCAGGGCCGGCAGTGCCATGCCCGAACCGATGGCGAGGAACGACAACAAGAAAGGAAGAGGAAGAATGGCTGCCAATGAACCGCTCCGAACGACATTGAGAACCCTGGCTGAACTGGACAGCTGGACAAGACTGGGCCGTGAGGCGGCTCTCGAACCGGAACTGCCCATCATCGATCCCCACCACCATGTGTGGCATGACAATCGCGGCTGCTACCTGATCGACGAGTTGTCGGCCGACGTCCATGGTGGCCACAACGTTGTGGCAACGGTATTCGTGCAGACAGGGCCGAACCAGTATCGCGCCGACGGTCCCGAAGAAATGAAGCCGGTGGGCGAAGTCGAGTTCGTCAACGGCATTGCGGCCATGAGCGCCAGCGGCCGTTTCGGCAAGGCGAAACTGTGTGCCGGCATCGTCGGCTATGCAGACCTGACGCTGGGGGACAGGGTGCAGCCGGTGCTCGAAGCGCTGATGGCCGCGGGCAACGGCCGGCTGCGCGGGATCCGCCACGGCATGGCCTGGGATGTCGGCAATGCGAAGTTCGCCCCGCATCAGGTGCGTCATCTGGCACTCGACCCGGCCTTTCGCCAGGGACTGGCTCGCCTGCAGGCGCTGAACCTGTCATTCGATGCCTGGCTGTTCCACCCACAGCTGCCGGAACTGGCTGACCTCGCCGATGCCTTCCCCGAAGTGCCGATGATCCTCAACCATGTCGGCGGCCTGCTCGGCATCGAGCCCTACGAGGGAAAGCGCGAAGAGGTGTTCAAGGTCTGGAGCGTGCACATCCGCGAGCTGGCCCGCCGCCCCAACATTACCTGCAAGGTCGGGGGCCTGGGCATGCCGCGCTGCGGCTGGGATTTCCACCTGCGCGCAAAGCCGCCCTCCTCGGAGGCGCTGGCTGCAGCCTGGAAACCGTATATCGAATTCTGCATCGAGGCTTTCGGTCCGGATCGCTGCATGATGGAAAGCAATTACCCGGTGGACAAGAACACCTGCGGCTATGACGTGCTGTGGAACGCGCTCAAGCGCATCACCGCAGGCTGTTCGGCCGCGGAAAAGGCCGCGATGTACCACGACACGGCGGCACGGGAATACCGGCTTTCCATCTGAAGAAGGGAGGGAGAATCCCCCGCTGCCACAGGCATTCAGGCCTTATGCCTGGCGGCCTGGCCCCCATTCGGGCGGGAAAGGACGACCCTGCGCCGGCAGGCTGATATGCCCTCTTGGGTCACATTGTGACCCGAATTTGGCAAGCACCCCGCCGCGCTCCTTCCCCGCCCCAATATAGTGAACGTTTCCAGCAGCTTGCCCAACTGACATGGAAATGACGCAACGGGCCTGATGTTTGCTAGCAAGGAACCACGGCCCACTCCGTGGACCGATCACAAAGCACAAAGGGATCAAACATGAAATTCGTACAGAAGGGCTTTACGCTGATCGAACTGATGATCGTAGTCGCGATCATCGGCATCTTGGCAGCTGTCGCCCTGCCCGCCTATCAGGACTACACCATCCGGGCGAAGGTCTCGGAACTGATCCTGGCCGCATCCAGCGCGCGCACCGCGATTGCCGAGAAGCTGCAGTCCGATCCCAGCGCCACCAGTTCCATGGGCGTAGGTGTCACCATCAACGTGGTGGGCAAGATCGCCGGCGCCACCGTTTCAGACGTGGGCATCGTCACCGTCATCGGCAGCAACACATCGTCTTCCA
>CAIPGJ010000268.1 GCA_903864555.1 uncultured Pseudomonadota bacterium
ATCGATCCCATGACCCCTGGATGATGGTCCTGATCATGCCGAGCTTGCGATGGAAGAAATGGTCGGCGCCGGGGACCAGCGAAACCGGCAGGTTCTGCGCCTCGGCCCAGGTGAGCACATTGGCCAGGGGCACGGTGCTGTCCTGATCGCCATGGATGAGGATGGTGTTGGCGGGCACCGTGGCCGGGTCGTAGCTGCGATCCTCGGTGACGCGTCCGACAGCGGTGGCTACCAGCACCAGCCGCTCGGCGGGCGTGCCGGCATCGGCGAGCCGCCGTGCCACGCGCGTCTGGATCCAGCCGCCGAAGGAGAATCCGGCCAGCACCACCGGCAGCGAACCTTACTGCTGCCTGGCGTATTCCAGGACGGCGAGCATGTCATCGGTTTCGCCGGTACCCTGGTCGTGGCTGCCCTCGGTCTGGCCGACGCCGCGGAAGTTGGGTCGCATTGCCACGTAGCCCAGCTCGGCAAAGGTGCGCGCCAGGGTCTGCGCCACCTTGTTGTCCAGCGTGCCCCCGTACAGGGGATGGGGGTGGGCGATCAGCGCGATGCCGCGCGGGGCCGCAGCGGCAGCGGCTTCCGGCGCGTCGATCACCACCTCGATGCGGCCGGTTGCGCCGGGAACGAAGATCTGCTCGGCGTTGCCGCGGCCGGGAAACTGCATGGGTGGAACCTGCGCCTGCTAGATCTTCAGGCGCTCGACGACACGGCCGTTCTGCAGATGCTCCGTGACGATTTCGTCGATGTCTTCCTTGTCGACATAGGTGTACCAGGTCTCGTTGGGGTAGACCACCAGCACCGGGCCTTCATCGCAGCGGTCCAGGCAGCCGGCCATGTTGACGCGCACCTTGCCTTCGCCGGACAGGCCGAGTTCCTTGACCTTCTTCTTGGCGTAGTCACGGACTTCGCTGGCACCGTTGTCATTGCAGCATCGTTCGCCGTTCTGGCGCTGGTTGCAGCAGAAAAACACATGATGCGAGTAGTAGCTCATGAGTGGTATGTCCGGAAGGGAAGAAGGAGGATCGATTATACAAGCCGCTTCCCTGTGCCAGTCCTTCGGGCCGGGCGGTGGATAGCCCCCGAGAAGGCTTGCCTATTGCCGCTGGCGCTGTCCGGCCAGAGACAGCAGCCAGGCCAGGGAGGCAAAGGGCCACAGCATCGACACCACGCGTGTGAGTCCGGTGAAATTGAGGAAGTGGCCCTGTCGCCATTGCCCCATGAACATGGCGTGATAGGGATTCTCCGGCGCCAGGTTGACGATGGTGGTGGCGGCCATCAGTGCAATGCCACCCAGCGCGGTGCGTGCCGGCAATGAAAATCCCGCAGCGATGGCGGCCACTGCCGAGCCGGCTGCAAGGCCGAACACGGCGCCCGGCGTCAGCCATAGCAGGGCCTCGTCGGTGCCGAACAGCAGGGCGTAGCAGAAGGCACGTGCCAGCAGGGCCAGGCCGAGCAGTGTGAACATCAGTGGCCGCACCGGCTGGCCATAGCGCACCAGGATGGACAGGAACAGGCAGACTGCCAGGGTGTTGGCGGCGGCCACCGCGGCTTCGGCGCGGATGAACACATCGGCACGGTGGTGCTCGGCCAAGGGCGACTGAAACAATTCGCGCAGGTCGCCGTTGCCGAACAGCACGGTTTCCGGATTGAGCTGGGAGAACAGCCACAGGCCCACCAGCACCAGGCCGAAATCGATGCGTGGGCCTGGGCGGAACAGCCGATAGCGCAGGGCCTGCAATCCGGCATCCCGCAGTACCAGGCGTGTCAGCACCACGCCGCACAGTGCGCCGAGCAGGCCTCCCGCAGCATTGCTGGCGACGTCGAGGTTGGACGGGATGCGGCTGGGCAGGTAGGTCTGCAGCGCCTCCAGGCTCAGGCTGAGCAGCAGCGAGAAAACCGTGGCCAGAATTGCGGCAGGCGTCTGGCGCAGGTGCGGGTAAAGGGCCATGACGCCCAGCAATCCGAGCGGCACATAGCCGGCGATGTTGACGAGGACATCGAAGGCGGTGAAGTAGCGTGGCAAGGAGAGGGTGAGAAAGCCCAAGGCGGGCACGCCGGTCCCGGCCCAGCCCGAGAAGGGATGCAGGCTGGCGTAGGTGACCAGCAGGGCGTAGGCCGCAAACAGGTAGCGGGCAAGGCTGGAAGGCGATTCCCTCTGCATGCGGGCATTCTCGCATGTGCGGGTTGCGTGTGCGCGGCTAGGCCGGCTTCGCGAGCATCCCTTGATAAAGCCGCAGCAAGTCGTCGCCGAACAGCGCGAAACGGATGTGCATCTGCGGATGCTGCGTGAGGAAAGCGCGGCATTCGGCCACCGCGATGGCGGCGGCCTGCTCGTGGGGATAGCCATATACGCCGCAGCTGATCGCGGGAAAGGCGATGCTCCCCAGTCCGTGCGCGCGGGCGAGGGCCAGGCTTTGCCGGTAGCAGGATGTCAGCAGGGCCGGCTCATTGCGTGCGCCCCCCTGCCATACCGGACCCACGGTGTGGATGACATGCTTTGAGGGCAGCCGGTAAGCCTGCGTGATGCGCGCTTCGCCGGTGGGGCAGCCGCCCAGCGTGCGGCATTCCGCCAGCAGTTGCGGTCCGGCAGCGCGGTGGATGGCGCCATCGACGCC
>CAIPGJ010000269.1 GCA_903864555.1 uncultured Pseudomonadota bacterium
ACAATGCGAGGGGACACATCCCCTCGCGCTCCCCTATATCAGGGCGCCTGACTGCAATTCTGTTAGGCGCTCTTGTTTTTGTGCATTCCATTCTCAGCGATCTCACCGCATGCTGAGCTTGAAAGCCGTCGTGTCGATGAATACCCGTCTGCAGCCTGCAGTGCCGCAGCCAGAATGACCTTATCGAGTCACTCGGAGCGTGTCAAGGAACCGCCCAGCCCCTTCTGCTGCCGTACGCATATCGGTGTCCAAATTTAATCCACATAAATAACCCGGCGTGGGCAGCCCTCTCCAGATCAGGTCATGCCATACCCAACGCGGGTGCTCCGGGGACATGACATCAGACACTCCAATCTTGCTGCGCGTATGAGATGGGACTACCATTGCACGACTTCATCCGCTCCGTAGCACATGAGGGTGTTGCATGGTTGATTGCAACCAACCTAAATGTGCGAAGGCCATAGAGGAATGCAGCACAAGAGGATGACATTGCAGCGCCATGCTGACTCCCGCGGTCAGTGCATCTCGAAGCAAGTAACCAAGATTGGCACACCTGTGCCCGCAAGCAGCCCGGCCGGACCCGCCCGTTCGTGCCGGTTTAGCAACACAATCTCGGTCAAGGACAGCAGATGCGAGCAATCATTTCAAGGCTGGCTGTAACGCTTGCGACCTGCTCGCTCATCGGGCTCCCCGCGATGGCCGCAGCACAGCAGGTTTATCCGTCCAAACCCATCCGACTCATCGTTCCCTATCCTCCTGGAGGGAGCACATCCACAGTGGCGCGCCTGGTCGGCCAGAAGTTGACTGAACGATGGGGGCAGCAGGTCCTGGTGGACAATCGTGGCGGCGGAAACACCATCATCGGCTCCGAAATCATGGTGAAATCGGCGCCCGATGGCTATACCATCCTTTTGGTGACCGCCACACATGTCATCAACCCCAGCCTCATCCCGCTCCCCTACGACGCGCTGAAGGACTTTGCGCCTGTTGCCACGCTGGTGGGCACGGAATACCTCATGGTGGTCAATCCATCGGTTCCGGCCAACAATCTGCAGGAATTCATCTCGCTGGCAAAATCCCGCCCGGGACAGATCAACTATGGTTCATCCGGTAGCGGCACCACCAATCATCTCGCCGGGGAATTACTGAATCTCACAGCTGGCATAAAAATGCAGCACGTGCCCTATAAAGGGGGAGGCCCCGCCCTCGCCGATTTGCTGGGCGGACAGGTTCAGATGCTGATCACGACGGTTCAGAGCCTGTTGCCGCACGTCAGGAGCGGAAAATTGAGGGCCATAGCGATGACCGGCAGCGCACGATCGCCTGCCCTCCCCCAGGTGCCCACGTTTGCAGAAGGTGGTGTGCCCGGCATCAGCATGAATTCCTGGTTCGGAATCCTGGCGCCTGCGGGCACTGCACGCGAGCTTATTGACCGGCTGTCAACTGAAGTGGCAAGAGTTCTGGTGTTGCCGGACATGAAGGAACGACTTTCCAACGAAGGAGTTGAACCCTTCATCAACTCACCCGAACAGTTCGCGGCACTGATGAAAGCGGATCTGACCCGCTTTGCCACTCTCATCAAGGCCGCCAACATCAAAATAGATCCGTGAGGACTGCCCTAAACCAACATCCCTGACGGTCACGTTCCCTGATTCGTCCTGAGTAGCTGTGCCTGGGTAACCTATGTACGCCGGCGCAACAGCCGCAGCCAGCCGAACAGCCCGAGTCCGAAGCGCCGGATGGCGATGTCGAGAATGAGCAGCAGCGCCACGATGCCGACGATCCAGGGCCAGATCTCCTGGGCGATGTGAAAGGGACGTCGCCCCTTGAGGAAAACTTCGGCCGGATCGGAGAGCGCGCCGCCGCCAGTGAGCCCGGAAAGTTCACGCAGGAGCAGCTCGTCGCTGCCCAGTTCCCGCAGTTCCTGCGCATAGGGCACCACCAGGCTGGCCACCTGCGAGCCGAGGTCGCGCTGGGCCACACGCTGCGCCATGCCCAGCAGGTACACGCCTTCCTTGCCGGCGGCGAAGCGCCCGCGGTAACGACCCGGCCCGACCTGCTCCAGGTCGATGACGCGCCGCTCGCGGTCGGGCGACACCACGCCGACCTGGGCGTCGAGGAAGTTGACGAAATTGCCTTTGGCATCCTGGGCATCGACCAGCACTTCGCCCGAGCCGTCACGGCCGGTCACCGTGGCAGTGGTGCCTGGTGCGGTGGCGCTGCGCAGCGACCAGCGCACCAGTTGCGCCCAGAAGCGGTTGTACTCGCGCCATTGCATCCACTGCCCGGCCCAGCGCGGATTGGCATCGGAGGTGAAGGCCACGGTGCGACCCAGGCCATAACGCCAGGTAGCCAGCACCGGGTCTTCCCAGTGGCTGGTCAGCACCTGCTCGGCATTGCCCTTCATGGTGGTGGCGACATAGCCATTGAGCGGCGGCATGCTGCGCCAGTCAATGTTCTGCATGGCCTCATGGCCGCGATCCAGCAGCTTGGGCCGGAACTGTTGCTCCACCGCGGTGGAGTTGGAGGCCAGTTGCGTCTCCACGGCGAAGATGCGCGGCAGCGACTGCGAGTCCTCGGTCTTGTAGAAGCGGCCACGCCCCCAGCGCGCGATGTCCCCCAGCAGCTTTTCGTCGGCGAAGCGCCCCACCGCCACCGTGGACACGGTGATCTGGTCACGTGCCATGGCCTGCACCAACGGCGGGAACTGCTCGGTGCGCATCTGCCCGTCGGAGAGGAAGATCACGTGCTTCAACACCGCCGGGCGTTTCTGCAGCACGTTGTAGGACTCGCGCAGCGCCGGAAAACCATCGGTGGCCTTGCCCGAGACGATGGAGGCGATGCCCTGGTGGATGGCCGCCTTGTTGCTCGCCTGGCGCATCGGTACCTCCCACTGCCATTCGGTGTCCCAGCTCATCACGCCGACTTCGCTGTTGTCATCGAGCAGGTCCACCACCACGTGCGCCGCCTCTTTGGCGAGGTCGAGGTAGCTGATGCGGCTGTTGCTGTTGACCCGCGTGGTCATGGAGTCGGAACGGTCGATGGACAGCACAATGGACAGGTTGGGCACGTCCACGCGCTGCTTCACCTCCATGCTCACCGGCAGCGCTTCTTCAATGGGCGTCTGGTAATAGCCGCCCAGGCCGAAACTCTGGTCGCCGCCCACCATGATCAGGCCGCCACCCTGATCGCGCACGTAATCGCGGATCAGCGCCATGCGCTGGCGGTCCAGCTGGATGGCCGAGACATTGGACAGGATGATGCCGTCGTACTTCTGCAGGCCGGCCATGTCGCGCGGAATGCCAGCGGGCTCCACCAGGGTGACATCCAGTTGCTGCGCGCGCAGCGCCG
>CAIPGJ010000270.1 GCA_903864555.1 uncultured Pseudomonadota bacterium
ACCGGCCACCTGGTGTTCACCTCGGTGCATGCCAACAGCACCTTCGACGTGATCAGCCGCTTCAAGCACATGGGCGTGGACCCTTACAGCTTCGTCGCCGCCCTCAACGGCATCGTCGCCCAGCGCCTGGTGCGCATGAACTGCCCGGACTGCCGCCATGCCGACACCCCCTCGGCCGAACTGCTGGCCGAATCCGGCATCGCCCAGGACACGCTTGCGCAATTCACCTTCATGGCGAGCTCCGGCTGCGGCACCTGCCGCGGCACCGGCTTTCGCGGCCGCCGCGCCATCGCCGAATTCCTGATCATGGATGACGAATTGCGTGAACTGGTGGTGGCCAATGCGCCGATACGCCAGATGAAGGAGGCGGCACGCCAGCGCGGCACACGCATGCTGCGCGAGGCGGCCCTCGAACTGGTCCGCAAGGGACAGACAACACTGGAGGAGATCAATCGTGTTACGTTTGTGGCGTGATTCGGTGCACATCGCGATCTACCGCGATGCCGCGGTGCTGGCACGCATCCCGCGCGGGCTGCGCCGCTCCATCCAGGCCAGCCACACCGAGCGCCCGGACAACACCGCGGGCGGCGGCCTGGCCGCCCTCGAGGCGGCACTGCAGGACCACCGCTGGCACGGCGCCGATGCCACGGTGCTGGTCTCCAATGCCCTGGTGCGCTATTCGCTGATGCCCTCCAGCAGCGAACTGGTCACCGGCGAGGACGAGCGCGACTTTGCCTTGCACCGCATCGGCCAGACCCACCGCGAGCCCGCCGGCGGCTGGTCGGTCCGGCTGGGCCACCCGCTGCTGCAATGCAGCCAGCCGGTGGCTGCGCTGAGTGCGGGCTTTGTCGAGCAGCTGCGCTCCCTGCTCGGCGCGGCACGGCTGCGTCCGGCAGCCATCCGGCCCTTCTTCATGCACGCCTACAACAAGGCGCGCGCGCGCATCCGCGAAAACGACTTCTGGTTCGCCAATGTCGAGCCGGACAATCTGCTGCTGGCGCGGGTCAAGGCCGGCAGCTGGACCAGCCTGTCGGTGCGCGCCACGGGACAGAGCAGCCTCAAGGAGGCGCTGACCGCGCGCCTGGCCGAGGCTTCGCTCCTTGACGGGGAAGAACAGGCGACAGGCCGGCTCTACGTGCATGCCCCCGGCAACCGCGAAACCCCGCGCGACTTCGGCCCCGGCATCGAGGCCGTCCATCTGTGCCCTTCCCCGGGAAGCGTCAGCCCGGATGCAAGGCTCGCACTTGGCCAGGTGCTGGGCGTATGAGAATTCCCTCCATGCGCCCCCGCCTCGACCGGCTGAGAGCCCTGCGCGGCCGCGGCCGCGGCGCCCCGCCTGCGCTGCTGCTGGATTTCGCCGGTCCGCAACGCCGCCACCCCGGCCTGGCGCTGGCCGTACTCGGCCTGGGCGCGCTGCTGTTCTGTCTCGCGCTGTGGCAATCCGGCGACGCACTGGAACAGCAGGCAGGTGCCGAGGCCACGCTGTCCGCACTGGAACAGCAGCGCAACATCACGCGCAAGCGGCCTTCGGCTCGCGCCGGGCTGCAGGAAAGCGAGATCAACGAGCAGGTGCTCAAGGCCAATGCCGTGATCCGCCAGCTGGCGCTGCCCTGGGACCGCATGTTCGATGTCATGGAAAAGACCACCAGTCCCGATGTCGCGGTGCTGACGATGGAACCCGATACCGGCCGCGGCCAGTTGCGCGCCAGCGGCGAGGCCAAGAACGTCAAGGCCATGCTGCTCTATCTGGAGGCCCTCGGCAACAGCGGCTTCCTGCGCCATCCGGTGCTGGTCTCGCACCAGGTGAAGGTCGACGATCCGCAACGCCCCGTTCAATTCAAGTTTATCACATCATGGCCCCATCAATAAACCGCCAGCAACTGGCCGCCCGCGTACGCCGGCAGGCACACCGCCTCGGATGGATCGGCGCCGGCGGGGTGCTGCTCGCGCTGCTGGCCACGCTTGAACTGCTCAATGTGACGCTGCCCGCGCTTGACCAGTCTGCAGAGATTGCCGCCCGGATTGAGCGCCTCGATGAATCCCCGCGCCGCGGCGCCCCCATCGAAGGCCGCCGCGGCAGCGATGCGACCTCCCAGCTGGAGGCTTTCGAAGGCCACTTCCCCGAGCGCTCGGAACTCAACGCCACTGTGGCCAAGGTACATGCACTGGCCAGCGCCGCCAACGTGGAACTGCTGCGCGGGGAATACCAGACCGAAACCGAGAAGAGCCTGGGCCTCACGCGCTTCCAGATGAACCTGCCGGTGAACGGCTCCTACGCGGCGACCAAGACCTTCCTGCGCGGCGTGCTCAACGAGATCCCCTCCGCCGCGCTGGACGGCATCAACCTGCAGCGCAAGGGGCCTGCCGAGGACACGCTGGAGACCGTCATCCGCATCAGTCTGTACACCCGTGAGGATGCCCCCGCCGCGGAGGCCGCGCGCGACTCCGGCAAGCAGAAGACAACAGCCCCCCGGGACACACAAGCCCCGCCTGCCAGCCGAAGCGGGAAAGCGAAATGAAGGCCCGACGCACCGGCATCTTGATGGTGGCGACACTGGTGGCCGCAGCCCTGGCCCTGGTCGACAGTGACCAGCAGCCGGCTGTCGTCCAGCCTGAACCAGCCGGCGCCCCGCTGCACCTGAAGCTCGATCGCGTGCTGCCGGGGCAAGCCAGAGCCGCGGCATTGGTTGTGCTGGAGGCCAAGCCAGGGCGCATGCAACTGCAACCGGCGCTGCAACTGGCGCAGGCCATCGCATTCGCGGCGATCCCGCAAGCCGCGGCGCAAACCCGCCTGCCTGACGGCGAGTCCGTCGAGCCCACAGCGCCAGCCCCCGCCGCCGCCGCCGCCGTGGCTGCGGCTGCGGCGGCGCCGCCGGCCGCGGCCTACGCCCCG
>CAIPGJ010000271.1 GCA_903864555.1 uncultured Pseudomonadota bacterium
ATGCTCGTAATCAGGCAGCCCTTCTTCGGCAAGCGACTTGAGCGCAGGCAACTGGCGCATGCGCGCATTGCGTATCGACAGCGATATCGGGCGGATCTTCCCCGCATCGATGAAGGGCTTGAAGGTCGGGTAGGAGGCCAGTGTGGCGTGGGCTTCCCCTTGAGCCAGGGCGGATGCGATCTGCGCGTAACCCTTGAAGGGCACCAGCGTCACCTTCACCCCCATCTGGCTGTTCAGGAGGTCGGACATGATGTGCACGATGCCGCCAAAGCCATTCACCGCGAAATTCACCTTGCCGGGGTTGGCCTTGGCGTAGGCGATGTATTCGCCCACCGACTGGGCCGGAAAGTTGGCCGAGACCATGAACAGGCTGGTGGTCCGGTTCAACTGATAGACAGGGGTGAAATCCTTGCGCCAGTCAAATGGCTTGGTGGGGAGCAGGTGCGCAAAGGCGATGGTGGAGGACTGGCCCACCATCGTGTAGCCATCCGGTGCGCTCTTGGCGACCATGGCTGCGCCGATGGTGCCGGCGGCACCCGGTTTGAAGTCGTACAGGAAGGTCCATTTGGTGGTCTTGCTGATTTCATTGGTGTAGATGCGCCCCAGCACGTCGATGTTGCCCGGTGTGAACGGCACCACGATGGTGATGGGCTTCCTCGGGTAGTCACCGGCATCGGCGTCGGCCTGGGCCAGAGCAGAAGTGCAGGCGAAGGCCAGCGGCATGGCGAGGCAGGTGAGCAGGCAGGCGGAACTACGGCGGGTCCGGTTATTGAACTTCATGGCACTCCTCCTTTGTAGCGGTTCAGATTTATTGTCGTTATGTCCGGTCAGGTGCCGCCAGGTCTGGCCCTCGGTGGCGGCCCGGTTGCCGGGAACAGCTTGTTGTGTCCCCACTTATAGCGCCTTTGCCGGAATGGCGTCTGCGTGCGGCATGGCGTCGGTCTGTCCTGGCGGCAGGCGCAGGCGCGGGGAGCGTGCCAGGATTGCCCGGTGACGCCTCGCTGACCAGGACGCTCCGGAAGGCCTCGAGCATTCGGGCCCGACCATGATTTGCGCTGTAGCACAGGCAGCAGGACGATTGTTTCGTAACCTCCTCGACATCTCCTGCTGCTATCCTCTGCCCCATGCCCGCAGGGAGCTTGCATGCCTTACCGCGCACGCGTCGGCCGATCTACATACCGTTTCAGCGACCTCCGGGAATTGCTGGCCAAAGCCTCGCCGATGCGCTCGGGCGACGCGCTTGCCGGCATTGCGGCAGCTTCCGCCCAGGAGCGCATGGCCGCGCGCCTGTGCCTGGCCGATCTGCCGCTGCGCACCTTTCTCGACGAGGCGCTCATCCCCTACGAGTCGGACGAAGTCACCCGGCTCATCATCGACAGCCATGATGCAGCCGCGTTTGCCGGCATCGCCCATCTGACGGTCGGGGCGTTTCGCGACTGGCTGCTCGCCGAGGCGTGCGATGAAGGCAGCCTGGCTCGGCTCGCCCCGGGCATCACCCCGGAAATGGCCGCTGCCGTGAGCAAGCTGATGCGCAATCAGGACCTGATCCTCGTTGCGCGCAAGTGCCGGGTGGTGACGCGCTTTCGCAACACCATCGGGCTGCCGGGGCGCCTGTCGGTGCGGCTGCAACCCAACCATCCCACTGACGATCCCCGCGGCATTGCCGCCGCCATGCTGGATGGCCTGCTCTATGGCTGTGGTGACGCGGTGATCGGGGTCAATCCGGCCGGGGACAGCGTGGCTGCCATCGCCGGGCTGCTGCAGGTCCTCGACGAAGTGCGCTCGCGCTTCGATATCCCCACCCAGACTTGCGTGCTCACGCACGTCACCAACACCCTGCAGGCCATCGAGCGGGGCGCGCCGGTCGATCTGGTATTCCAGTCGATCGCCGGCACCGAGAAGGCGAATGCGGCCTTCGGCATCAACCTGGCGCTGCTGGCCGAGGCGCGCGATGCCGCGCGCGGGCTGCGCCGCGGCACGCTGGGGAACAACGTGATGTACTTCGAAACCGGGCAGGGCAGCGCCCTGTCAGCCGGTGCGCATGCCGGCGTGGACCAGCAGACCTGCGAGGCGCGCGCCTACGGCGTGGCACGCGCGTTCGAGCCGCTGCTCACCAACACCGTGGTCGGCTTCATCGGGCCGGAGTATCTGTACGACGGCAAGCAGATCATCCGCGCAGGACTGGAGGACCATTTCTGCGGCAAGCTGCTGGGCGTGCCGCTGGGCTGTGATGTCTGCTACACCAACCATGCCGAAGCCGACCAGGATGACATGGACAACCTGCTCACGCTGCTGGGCACGGCCGGGGTGAACTTCATCATGGGCGTGCCCGGAGCGGACGACATCATGCTCCATTATCAGAGCACCTCCTTCCATGACGCCTTGTACCTGCGCGAACTGCTTGGCCTCGGGCGGGCGCCGGAGTTCGAGCAATGGCTGGAGCGGATGGGCATCACGGACGCCCGGGGCCGGCTGCTCGATCAGCCGGCCCCGGCCCTGATGGAGGGCATGCCGCTGCTGTCCCGGGATGCGGCGCCATGACCACGCCGGTGAAGGATCCCTGGCAGGCGCTGCGCCGATACACGGCGGCACGCATTGGCCTGGGTCGCAGCGGCAACAGCATGCCCACCGCCGAACTGCTGCGCTTCGGGATCGCCCATGCGCAGGCGCGCGACGCGGTGCATCGCGCTCTGGACGCGGTCCCTTTGCAGGCCGGGATCGAGTCGCTCGGTCATGCCAGTCTTCTGGTGCACAGCCAGGCGCAGGATCGAAGCGCCTATCTGTTGCGACCGGACCTGGGACGCCGGCTTGATGAGTCCTCTGTGGTTCGGCTTGCCGCACACGCTGCCGGAGACTGCGACCTGTGCTTTGTCGTGGCCGATGGCCTGTCCGCCACCGCGGTACAAGGCCATGCGTTGCCGCTGCTGCGTGAAACGCTGCCCCGCCTGGCCGGGCTGTCCGTGGCGCCCATCGTGGTTGCGGCCCAGGCGCGGGTGGCCTTGGGCGACGAGATCGGCGCGCTGCTCAGGGCGCGCCTTGCCGTCGTGCTGATCGGGGAAAGGCCGGGCCTGAGTTCGCCCGACAGCCTCGGCGTGTACCTTACCTACGGTCCCCGTGTGGGACGCACCGATGCCGAACGCAATTGCATCTCGAATATCCGTCCCGAGGGGCTTTCCTGCGAGGCCGCGGCGGTACGGCTAGCCTGGCTGCTGGCGGAGTCGCTGCGCTTGCGATTGAGCGGCGTGGTCCTCAAGGATGGCAGTGACAGTCCCGCGCTGCAGACGGGGCCGTAGACTGGCGCCGCTTGCTGCCCTGTACGTGATGCGTGGAGTCGCCGCCTCATCGGTGCAACCGAGCAGGCCTGCCATGCAGAGTCACTGCGAGTTGAGTGTGCACCGATAGTTCAGCTCCTCAGGAATAGCGTCACCAGTTCATTACTCCCGACCTGCCGGCTCCAGTGTCCGTGCACGACGGCATCGAACGTGGCTCCGTGCGGCAGCACGTCTGCCGAATAAAAATGCTCACCGGCGCCGAAGACGCGCGAACTGCCGTCCTGCAGCCCGATTTCCATTTTTCCCGCCAGGATGAAGACGAACTGCGGATGGGTGGTGCAATGGAACTGGCTGCGAAAGCCGACCGGGCTGCGGCGCAGCTGATAGCCCGAGGCGGGCAGCAGCGGCGACAGCCGGGCCTGCGGTGTGCCTTCGGAGAGCGCGATGGCCTCTTCCCGGAATCGGGCCCGGCCATCGGTGTCGGTAAAGAGAACCACCTTGCGAAAATTGTCCATGAGGGCTCCGGATCGGGTGCGTAGGGTGATGCCGCTCCGGTGAACGGGTGGATCCCGGGCGTGCCGGCGGCGCAGTGCGCATTGTCGCTCAAGCCGGAGGGCACGCCGTTTGTTCACGTCCCTGCAACAGGCATGCAGTAAACTGCCGCCGCCCTTGTCGCCATGCCATGCTGCACCCGGAATGACGCAAGGCGGTCTGCCGTTTCAATGTAAAGGAGCCACCATGGCGATGGATGTGATTGATTACAAGGTTTTTGGCGCAGAGATGCAGTTCGTCGAGATCGAACTCG
>CAIPGJ010000272.1 GCA_903864555.1 uncultured Pseudomonadota bacterium
AGGCCCGCGCGGCATCCTCGATGTGGCCGGCAAACTCGGCGCCGGTGCGGCGAAAGCCAGTCCCGGGCCGGGTGGCGGGAATGCCCGCCGCGCTCGGCGACGCCGGCTGCACCGGGTCGCGCATCACCGTCTCGAACGTCCCGCCCTGCGGCCGGATATTGGTGAAGGTGACGGTGCCGGTGGCCGGATCCACGCTGCGATAGATGTCGGCCTGCACGGCCAGGCCGGCAGACATGAGCAGGCCGCCCAGCACCAGGGCGGACAGCCGCGACAGCCTCGTATTGTTCAGGTCGGATTTCATCGAGGGGCGAAAGATAGCCCTTTGTCGTCGCTCTGGCTATAGGGCCGCCCCCCGGAAAAATTTCGGGGCAAACCTGGGCGGCCCCCGCCGAGCCGGCAACACCGGACCCGCAAGAGCACAACCCATTGAATAAAAAAGAAATATGCACCCACTGGCCTATCTGCTGTCCGGCGTGTACCCTTGCCGCCGGCAGCCGGGCGTCATCCCCGCGCCGATGTCCACTCAGGAGAATCCCATGAAAGTACCCGTGATTGCCCGCCGCGCGGCCCTCGCGCTGGCCTGCGCCAGCCTCCCGTTCAGCACCCTGTTCAGCCCCCAAGCCCAAGCCCAGGCCTACCCCTCCAAGCTCATCCGCGTGATCGTGCCCTACGCCCCCGGCGGCAGCAGCGACAACGTGGCACGCCTGTTCAACCAGAAGATGCAGGAGAACTGGGGCCAGACCGTGCTGATCGACCACAAGCCCGGCGGCAACACCATCATCGGTACCGAGGCCCTGACCAAGGCCGCCCCGGATGGCTACACACTGCTGATCGTGCTGAACACGCACTCCATCAACCCGCTGCTCACCACCCTGCCCTACGACCCGATCAAGGACTTCGCCCCCATCACCACGGTGGGCGTGAGCGAATACATGCTGGCGGTGAACCCGGCCATGCCCGGCACGCTGAAGGAAATAATCGCCCAGGCCAAGGCCAAGCCCGGTGCGCTGAATTACTCCACCTCGGGCGCAGGCGGCCTGGGCCACCTGGCCGGCGAACTGTTCAACACCGTGGCCGGCGTGAAGACCCTGCACATCCCGTTCAAGGGCGGCGCGCCCTCGGTGCAGGCGCTGGTGGCCGGACAGGTGCAACTGGCCTTTGTGCCGCCCATCAATGTCATCCAGCTGATCAAGGGCGGCAAGCTGCGTGCCGTGGCGATTTCGGGCAAGTCCCGCCTCGCCTCGCTGCCCGACATGCCCACCTTCGAGGAAGCCGGCCTGCCGGGCCTGAAGGTGACCAACTGGTACGGCATGCTCGCCCCCGCCGGCACGCCGCGCGACATCCTCATGAAGTTGAATGGTGAGTACAACCGCATCCAGGGCCTGGCCGATGTGAAGGAGAAGTTGCAGGTCCAGGGCATCGATCCCTTCCCGCAGACGCCCGAGCAGTTCGGCGCCATGATCAAGTCCGACATGGACACCTTCGCCAAGGTGGTGAAGTCAGCCAATATCAAGCTGGAAAACTGAGTCCATCCACCCCTGCGGAGAACCAAGCCATGGCCCTGCCCCGTGAATTCGACATCAGCGGCCAGCGCATCCTGCTGGTGGGCGCCTCGCGTGGCATCGGCAAGGGCATTGCCCGCGTGCTGGCGGAAGCCGGCGCCGAAGTCGCCATTGCCTCACTCAATCTGGCCAGTGCTGAAAAGGCCGCGGCGGATATCCGCGCGTCAGGTGGCAAGGCCAGCGCCTTCGCCGCTGACGCCACCAAAGCAGGCGATATGGAACGCCTGGCCGCGGAAGTGCTCGGCCGCTGGGGCGGCATCGACTGCCTGGTGAACTGCGTCGGCGACTCCATCGGCAAGCCGGTGGTGGCGAGACCGGG
This sequence comes from uncultured Pseudomonadota bacterium, assembly GCA_903864555.1. The sequence goes on from CAIPGJ010000272.1 coordinate 1,882, forward strand.
CAAGAATGAAGTCGGCATGAGCGAGGCCGACTGGCACGACATCGTCGACATCAACCTCACCCAGGCCTTTGCCGGCTGCAAGGCCTTCGGACCGCAGTTCCTCAAGCAGGGGCATGGCAGCGTCATCAACATTTCGGGCATCGCGGCGATCCGCCCGGCCCCCGAGCGCGCTGCCTACGGTGCGGCCAAGGCGGCACTCACCGCCTTCACCCGCGCCACGGCGCTGGAGTGGGCGCCCTGGCAGGTGCGCGTGAATGCCATCGCCCCGGGGCTGTTTCCCGATGCCGAACAGATCACGCCCGAGGCCCTGCAGCAGCGCCAGGCGGCGGCCGCCACCCGCGTGCCGCTGGGCCGCGTGGGCCAGACCCGCGAAGTGGGCCTGATGGCGCTCTACCTCGCCTCACCCGCCTCGGCTTACGTCACCGGGCAAACTTTCTCCATCGACGGCGGCAGCAGCATCGCCTGAACGCCTCCGCGGGCGCCCCGCAAGCCTTGCTATGTCTTCTTCGGCCGGCTCAAGCACGCCCCCGCCACCATCAGCAGGGCGTTGGCCCAGAACATCGGCAGCAGCCCGGCCAGCGTGCCGATGCTGCCGAAGATCATCGGGCTCACCATGTTGGTGACGTGATTGGCGGTGACCTTGAGCCCCACGCTTTCACCGGAGCGACCCGGCGGCGAATTCTGGAAGGTGAGCATGGTGATGATGGGCTGGCCGCTGCCCATGCCCAGGCCGAAGACAAAGGACAGGAGGCACAGCATCAGCGGCCACTGGAACAGCGGAATCAACGCCAGGGCGACGCCACCCAGCGAGAAGGCCAGCACCAGCACGCCCTCCTCCTTCAGCCAGCGGACCGAGCGAGGCAGGAGTGCACGGGTGAGGAAGGACGCCGCCGCCTGGCTGGAGAGGATGAAACCGATGACGGTTGCCGAAAGCCCCAGCCCGTGCGCGTACACCGGCATGTAGGCGAGGTAGAGGTTGATGCCCGAATTGAGGAAGCAGCCGGTGGTGATGGTGCGCCGCACGGCGGGGTCGCGCAGCATGGCCAGGGTCTCGCGCACCGGGATGGACGCCTTGGGCGCGACGGCGCGTTGCGATGCAGGCTCCAGGCCACCGCGGCGGACCAGCAGCATCACCACCGTGACCAGGGTGAAGCTGGCGGTGATGAGACAGGCGGTGGCGTAACTGACATGGTCCACCGTGAAGCCGCCGAGCAGCGGCCCCACCAGGCCGCCCACCGACGTCATGATCGAGTAGTTGGAGAAGTTGCGCGCGCGTGTCTCCGCATTGCTCCACAAACCAGTCAGGCTTTGCAGCGAGACATTGAAGAACACCATGGACAGGCCCACCATGCAGCCCGCCGCCAGCACCGAGAAGATGCTGGGAAAAAGCACCGGCAGCAGCATGCCCAGCGCCGATGCGGCCGCGCCCGCGGCGAGGAACCAGCGCGAGCCGTAGCGGTCCACCAGTTGCCCGGCCACCACGGCCATCGATGCGGGAAACAGCGAGAACAGTGCCACCAGCAGGCCGACGGTGAAAGGCTCGGCGCCTAGCTGCAGCGCGTACAGCGTGAGCACCATGCGGTTGGCAAACAGGCTGGACTGCTGCAGCACCGCCAGCCACATGAGGAAGGAGACGGTTTTCACAGTCTTTGCGTCAGTGCTTCCGAAACGCGGCCTGCGGGTGCGCGGGCGCTTTTCAGGGCGATCAAACAGCGCCTTGTGAATCGCTGATCAAGGCAAATTGCCGGCGTCATCCCCGCGCAGACGGAAATCCATTCGTTCGGAGGCGATGCACATGGATTCCCGCCTGCGCGGGCATGACGATAAGGGTGTGCCATTCAGCCGTAGGCCTCGTCCACCGATATGGGCTCGGCCCAGATCACCTTCTCCGCCAGCAATTGCGCGATGGCGGCATCGTCGTAGCCGAGCTCCTTCAGCAGCGACGCATTGTGCTGGCCGGCCAGCACCCCGGCGCCGTTGTGGAGCGGGCTGTCGGAGAACTGCATCAGCGGGCCGTTGCGCCAGATCTCGCCATAGCGCGCATGCTGCGCCTTCACCCTCAGGCCATTGGCCCCGGCATGCGCATCGTGCATCCAGAACGCCCCCGGCACCGGGCCGTCGGCGCGCACGCAGCCCAGGCCCTGGCCGGCCAGCAAGGCCTCCCAGGCATCGGCATCCTTGGCGGCCAGTGCCGCAGACAGTGCAGCGGCGAGCGCGGCATCGTTGGCCTTGCGAGCAGCGGCATCGCGAAAGCGCGCATCCTGCGCCAGTGCGGGCACGCCCAGAGCAGCACTCAGTTTCGAGAAAGCCGCATCGTCCTGGGCGGAGATGAAGACCCAGCCCTTGGCACAGCGATACAGCCGGTGCAGCGCATTGAGGCCGTAGCAGTCCGCATCGAGCTGGGCACGCTCGGGCTTGCCCGGATAACGCAGGGCATCGTCGAAGTTGGCGTAGATGTTGGCCAGCATCATGTCCACGTAGATGCGCTGGCCCACGCCATGGCGGCGCGCCGCATACAGGCCCAGCATGGCGGCAGTCGCCACCGTCATGGCGGTGCTCGGGTCGGGGTTGACCTCGTTGGCGCGCATCAGGCGGCGCGCGCCCTCCAGCAGTTCATTGATGTCGTCGGTCGGCCCGGGCGGCATGCCACTGCCGGCCTGGTAGAGCGCACCGCCGCACTGCGCACCGGCGATGGGATGCGAGCATGGCCGCTCGGCGCTGGGCGCCTCGGGGCCGTAGCCATTGGCGGAGATCCACACCACCCTCGGGTTGAAGGTCTTCGCACGCTCATAGCCGAAACCCAGTTTGTCGGGCACGCCAGGGCGGAAGTTGTGGGCAATGATGTCGCCCTTGGGCAGCAGGCGGTCGAGAATCTCCCGGCCCTTGGCCGACTTCAGCTCCAGGCAGATCGATTCCTTGCCGGCATTCAGCTTCAACGAAGACACGCCCACGCCCATGTTGCCGTCGCAGCGGCGTCCGGGGTCGCCGCCGATGGGCTCGATCTTGATCACGCGCGCGCCCAGATCCGACAGACCGGACATGGCCAGC
>CAIPGJ010000273.1 GCA_903864555.1 uncultured Pseudomonadota bacterium
CACAGGTTGGAGGCCTCGATATTGGCGCCCAGGGCTTCGGTCTGGGTGGCTTTGCCCAAGGTCTCCGAAAACGCCAGGACAAGCGCCAGCACGGAAATGAGCAGGGCGACTTTCTTGTTGGAAGCATCGACGTGGCCATGGCCTGCTGACATTTGGTTCCCCTGATATTTGAGCGAATTGGCAGGGGCGATTGTAGGGCAGGCCGCGGTCAGTGGCCGCCAGGACGCGGACAGGTTCGTCTCAGAGCAGCGGCTTGAGCGTGCTCCAGACGTTCTCCAGCAGGCGTGGCTGGGCGGCTGCCGTGGGGTGCAGCTGGTCGGGCTGGAACAGGTCCGGCTTGTCTGCCATGCCTTCGAGCAGGAAGGGCACCAGCGGCAGCTTGTACTGGCGCGCGATGTCGGTGAAGCTCTGGCGGAATTCGCGCGTGTAGGCAGGGCCGTAATTGGGCGGCAGTTGCATGCCTACCAGCACCACCTTGCTGCCGGCCTGTTGCGCCGCGCGGATCATGGTCTCCAGATTGGCGCGCATCTGCTTCACTGGCAGTCCGCGCAGCCCGTCGTTGGCCCCCAGCGCCAGCACGGTGATCTTCGGCTTGTGCTGGACCAGGGCCTGGCGGATGCGCGATGCGCCGCCGCTGGAGGTCTCGCCGCTGATGCTGGCATTGGCCACGCTATACTCGCCGCCGCCTGTCTTGAGGCGGTCCTGCAACAACGTGGTCCAGCCGTCCTTCTGGCTGATGCCATAGGCCGCCGAAAGGCTGTCGCCGTAGATCAGGATGGTGGCGGGCGCCGCGGTGCTGCGCGCGGCATTCGACGTAGCCGGGGCGCTGGCTGCCCGGGCGGACTGCACCTGCGCCGGTACGGGCAGGGTGAGGCATAGCATCAGGAAGGCCAGAATCCCCGGGCGCAGCCATTGCCGTTCCCGGCTGATTCCGGTTACCGTTGCATCTGCCTGACTGGTCCTATGGACGGGATCGGCATTCGAAGTAAATCGGGTCACCTGGGCCACAATTGCTTTCATCATTCTATTTGCCATCGTCTGGATCGGATTCATGACTGCCATCATCAAGGCTGAACATCTATGCAAGATTGTGCCGCTGGCCGCACCTTCAAGTGAGGGCGGTGCGCGCACGCTGGAGATTCTGCAGGATATCAACATCGAAGTGGCGCAAGGGGAGGCGGTGGCCATCGTCGGCGCCTCGGGATCGGGCAAATCCACCCTGCTGGGATTGCTGGCCGGGCTGGATGTCCCGACCTCGGGCCGGGTCATGCTCGATGGCACCGACATGTTCAGCCTGGATGAGGACGGACGTGCCGCGATGCGTGCGCGGTCACTGGGTTTCGTGTTCCAGTCCTTCCAGCTGATGCCGGCGCTGTCGGCGCTGGAGAACGTGATGCTGCCGCTGGAACTGGCGGGTGACCGCGGTGCCCGCGACGCTGCGGTGGCCATGCTCGGCCGGGTCGGGCTGGGCGAGCGCCTGCGCCATTACCCCAAACACCTGTCCGGTGGCGAGCAGCAACGCGTGGCGCTGGCGCGTGCTGTCGTGGTCAGGCCCAAGGTGCTGATGGCCGATGAACCCACCGGCAATCTCGATGCCGCCACCGGATCAGGCGTCATCGACCTGCTGTTCGGCATGAATGCCGAAGCCGGCACCACCCTGGTGCTGGTGACGCATGACGAGGCGCTGGCCGCGCGCTGCGCCAGAGTGGTGCGGCTTGCCGCAGGGCGCGTCGTCGCTTGATGGTGGCCTGATGAGCCGCCTGAAGACTGGCGGATCGCCAGTCAGTCCCCTGCCACCATGGGTGGCAGGATGGGGGCAGGGTGTCACGGCAAGCTCAGTGCTCCAGTAGCACTCGGGGGTTCCGTGACGTTTTCTGGGCAGGTGCTGGCGTTGCAACCGCTTCCTTGGCGTCACCGTAAGTCCTGCGCGCCTTGCCGGCTGCCTGCTTGGCCAGGCCCTTGGCTTCCTGGGTGCGATTGCCGGTGATGCGACCTGCCACCTCCTGCACCTTGCCGGCGGCCTGTTTTGCGCTGCCCTTGATCTGGTCCTTGTTCATGATGATTCCTTTGACTGAACGGCTTGAGGGTGGTTGCTGCTGAACGGCGGCTTCAGCTGAACAACAGGTAGACGATGACGAGCACGAATGCCGGAACGCCAAGAAACCAGGCAAGCACGTATTCCCCCACGACAGCCACCGCCATTGACGATGAACTCATCGCAGGAAGATGCAGCCTCGCCACAACAGAAGGAAGTGTCCGTTCTTGCGGTAGGCATGCGCCTACGTGCTGCCCGGGAATTGCTGGTGGAAGCTGGCGTCAACGCCTCAGGGCGACGGTCCCGATGGTCCCGATGGTTCGGGCATGCGCCACAGCGCCCAGCCGCTCAACGCCAGCGACAGGCTGGCGCAGGTGATGGCCAGCGGTGTGTGCCCGAAATGGGCGGCCCAGGCGAGCAGCAGCGGGCCGATGATCTGCCCGAAGGCAAAGGCGGCCGTCATGGCGCCGATCAAGCGGGTGGCCCGGCCTTGTGTGCACTGGCGTGCCAGCTGGAAGCCGGCCACGGTGGGCAGCATGAAGGCGCCGCCGATACAGCCGGCGGACACCAGGATGGCCACCACACTGTCGCCCGCGAGCAGCACGGCGACGCCCGCAGTCAGGATGACGTGGCTGGCCACCCACAGCCGGCGGGGCGTGATGCGGCCCTGCAGACGCGCCGCCACCACCGTCGAGATCAGGGCCGCCAGACCGAAGCAGGGCCACACCCAGCCA
>CAIPGJ010000274.1 GCA_903864555.1 uncultured Pseudomonadota bacterium
ATCATCACGTTGAACACTTTGTGCTGGATCGGCTCGTAGCCGGTGGCGTCAGGCAGGTGCTCTCCAGTTCCGCCAAGGCTCGCCATGTCGTAGTCCGTGCCAGTCGTGTCGATTCCGAATTTTGACTCAAACTGTTTGGCCGACCAGCGCTCGTGAATCTCCGACACAATAGTCTTTGCTCTCGTGTACAGCGCCTTGAGACCCTCCACTTGAGTTGGGGCTTTCATGAAATTGACAGTGCTGCATAAGGGCGCACCCGGATCAATTCTGTAGAGCGTTTGGGGATTTCTTGATAAGTTCGTCTCGATCAGAAATTTTCTTCTCCCACATCCATGCGCACTTTGTTGGCGAGCCGGCTCACTGTGCTCCGATTCTATTAAGGCCGTAATCGATTGTTTTCATGAAAATAGTTCAAAAAGGTCATTCAGGCCAAATGAGCAAGTGGCCCACAGCCCGTCGTTTCTGCTTCATGGCACACGTCGTGGCGCCCCGAGGAACAACCATGCTTGCCGCTGTGCCTGACAAGGCAGTCATCCGGGCAGGCAAGCGGCCAGCGTGATGAAACATCTCGTTGTCACCATCACGCATCACGGGCTGGGGCATTTCGCCCAGACTGCGCCGGTGCTGAATGCGCTGCGGCGCAGGTTTCCCCAACTCAGGCTCACCCTGGTCACCACCGTACCGGAGGCCAAGCTGCGGGAGCGCCTGGAAGGCGACTTCCATCTGGAGGCCAGGGCGCTGGATTTCGGCTTCGTCATGCAGGATGCAATGAACATCGACGCGGGTGAAAGCGCGCGGGCCTACCGCGATTTTCATGAGCACTGGGACGCAAGCGTGGCGGCAGAATCGCAATGGCTGGCGCGATTGCAGCCCGATGCGGTGCTCGCCAATGTGGCCTACCTGCCGTTGGCGGCGGCGGGCAGCCTGGGCATCCCGGCCTTCGCGATGAGTTCCATCAACTGGGCGGACCTGTTTGCGCACACCTTTGCCGGGGAGGCCTGGTCGCCGCCTATCCATGCGCAGATGCTGGCTGCCTATTCCTGTGCGCGGCTGTTCATCCGGCTGACGCCTGCCATGCCCATGCCAGATCTGTCCGCGGTGCAGGCGGTGGGGCCGGTGGCGCGTCTGGGGCGCAGGCGACACGCCGAGTTGAGCACACGGCTGGGTGCTGCGGAAGGCGAACGGCTGGTGGCCGTGATGTTTGGCGGTGTGGACAAACGCCTGCCCATGGAGAACTGGCTGATGGAACCGGGCATACGCTGGCTGGTGCCGCAATCCTGGCAGATCGACCATCCCCGGGTGCAGGCACTTGAACCCCTGCGCTGGGACTACACCGACATCATTGCATCGGTGGATGCGGTGATCGGCAAGCCCGGGTATGGCACCTTTGTCGAGGCCGCCTGCAACGGCACGCCTACCCTGTATGCCTTACGCAAGGACTGGCCCGAGCAGGACTGCCTGGTGGACTGGTTGAAGCAGAACGCGCGCTGCCTGGAGGTTCCCGTCAGGGCGCTTGAAAGCGGAGATGTCCGGGCCAGCCTCGCGCAACTGTGGCGACAGGCGCCGATCCGGCCGCCGCAGGCGTCGGGTGCCGAGGAGGTTGCTGCGCTGCTGGCCGGGTATTTCGATTCCATTGGCTAGAAATGGAGGTTTTTCGCGCCGTGTCCTGCGGCGTGGAGCGCGGCCAATCGTGTTGCAGCCCATCGTTCCAATAGCCTGGCTTGCGTCTTACAATGACGTCCGCCTTTTGTGGAAATAAATGGGGTAGAACCCTGTCGTGGGTCCGGATGACGCCATCCGGCTTTTTCAAGGAGATCGACCATGTCATCCGCAGTCGCGTTGCGGGAAAGCTGGAAAGCCGGCAAGCCGACATTCGGAGTGTGGGCGGCCCTGGCCTGCCCTTTTGCAGTGGAACTGATGTCCCTGCCCGGGGTGAGCTACCTGTGTGTGGATCAGCAGCATGGCGTGATCGACTATGCCGATGCGGTCAACATGATGATGGCGGCTCAGGCTCGTGGTGTGGCGCCGCTGACCCGCGTGCCGGCCAACGAATCCTGGATGATCGCCAAGGCACTGGATGCCGGTGCCCAGGGTGTCATCGTGCCGCTGGTCAACAACGCCGATGAAGCGCGGGCGGCCGTGCAGGCCTGCCGCTATCCGCCGCAGGGCGTGCGTTCCTTCGGGCCGATCCGCGCGGCGGTGGTGACCGGCCGCGATCAGAAGGCGCTCGGGGAAAGCGTGTTGTGCTTCGTCATGGTGGAAACGCGCGAGGGACTGGCCAACGTCGAGGCGATCGCTGCCACGCCGGGGCTGGATGGCATCTATGTGGGCCCTGCGGACCTGGCCCTGGGCCTGGGGCTGCCACCGGACCTGGACAAGACCGAACCCGAGCACGCGGCGGCAGTGGCGGCCATCCTCGATGCCTGCCAGCGCAACGGCATCGTGGCCGGCATACAGTGCGGCTCGGGCAAGAGCGCCCATGAGTACGCCAAGAAGGGCTTCGGCCTGGTCACCTTCACCAAGGATTCGGCTGTGTTGCAGGCCGGTGTGCGCAACGAACTGCGCGCCGCACTGGGGCAGGGCGATGCCGCGGGCAAGCAAGGCTATACCTGAGATGAGCGATCCCGTGGCACAACCCGCAGACCGCATGCTGCATGCGCTGGCCGCCTACACTTGCAGGCTCGGCCCGGAGGCGACGCTGCCCACGCGCAGTCTGTGCAGTTCGGCGGTCATGGATACCCTGGCCGTCTCCCTGGGAGCACTGCCCCATCCGGCTGCCCGGGCGGCGCGCCGCTATGCGCGCCATGCACAGGTCAGCCGTGGTGCGACCATCTGGGGATCCGGCGAAATGGTGACGGCCGAAGTGGCCGCCCTGGTGAATGGCGTGCCGCTGCG
>CAIPGJ010000275.1 GCA_903864555.1 uncultured Pseudomonadota bacterium
GACGATGAAGCCGGGCTGCGCGACCAGCGCGGCCATGGCCGGATCGGCAGGCAGGGCATCCCCTGCCAGCAGCGCTGCGGCAAAGTGGTCCTGGAATTGCGCGAGGGCGCTGTTCATGCGGCTTCCGCCAGTGCCGGTGCGGACTGTTGCAGCAGGGCATGCGCGATGTCTCGCTCGGTGAGCAGTGCATCGAAGGCGGGCAGGTTGGCGTCGCGCTCGATCAGCGTCGGGCGCGCGCCGGTGCGTGCAATCAGCAGCTGGTACAGCGCCCACACTTCGGGCGCCACCGGCATGTCGTGTGAATCGATGAGCAGGGCGTCGCCCATCTCATCTCCCATTCCCACGTCACGGGTGTGGCCGGCCAGATGCACTTCGGCGATCAGGCCTGCCGGAAAGGCATCCACATAGGCTTCGGCCGAATAGCCGGTGTTGCGCGCGCCCACATGGACATTGTTCACGTCGAGCAGCAGGCGGCAGCCACTGCGCCGCGACAACTCGGTGAGAAAATCGATTTCGTCATGGTCGTGGCCCTCGATGTGCAGGTAGTGCGAGGGATTCTCGATGGCGAGCGTGCGCCCGAGCGCTTCCTGCGCCAGGCTGATGTTGGCCGCGATGCGCAGCAGCGCTTCGTGCGTGCGCGCGAAGGGCAGCAGGTCGGGATAGCTGAAGCCGCGCCAGGCGCTCCAGGCCAGGTGTTCGGACATCAGTGCGGGTTCGACCCGACGGGCCAGCGCCGCCAGCTTCTTCAGGTGTTCGCGGTCGGGCGGGCTGTCTGCCGCCAGGGACAGACCCACGCCGTGCAGAGAGAGGGGGTGCACGGCGCGGATCGCCTCCAGCCAGGCCAGACGCGGCCCGCCGTCCACGAAGTAGTTCTCCGGATGCACCTCCAACCACAGCCCCGCCGCCGGGCAGGTGAGAGCCGCGTCGTAATGCTCGGGCTTGAGGCCCAGGCCGGCGTTGAGAACAATGCTCATGTTTACATCAACTGATCTAGAAAGGTTTGTGGCGGCTGCCTGCCCACGAGGCTTTCCAGCAGAACCAGCTCGGAGTCGGCATGGTTGACCATGGGCGCGATTTCCATCATCTCCACGCGGCCATCTTCGTAGACGAAACGCGGGGCATCGTGATGCACGGTGCTGTAGATCTGTCGCAGGTCGGGGCGATTGATCGGTTCGAGGTCCGCAACCCCGTAGCACAGGCAGAAGTAGGTCCGCCGGGGATCGGCTTCAAGATACGCGCCCGTGCCGCGTATGCCGATGGTCGCAGTCCGGGTTGTCAACTGGCGTCGGGCGGCGCTGCGGCCGTACACGCCGAGCAGCTTGCCGGTGACCAGCCGCAATGAGGAAACGAACAGCGACTGCCCCTGAAGCTCCAGGCGGCTGTTCTCGCGCATCAGGTAGGCGTCGCGGCCGACCACGAATATGGCGTAGGCATTGCTGCCCGTCGTGATCACGTCTCCGGGGCGCACCAGGATGCCCAGCGCGGCTCTTGCGCCATTGATGCGCACATCGCCGTCAAGGCGGAGCATTCCCTGCGTTTCCGGAATCAGGTTCTGCGCTGCGGCTTCACGCAGAATGCCCGAAGCGCTCAGTCCTGCGCCCATCAGTGCAAGCAGCAGGCGGCGACGCAGGGCATCGCGCGCATTGGGCAGGGGCAGCTTGTTGTGGTTCATATCAGGGGGCAATCGCCATGCCCAGCACGCTTGCCCCGCCGCCAATGGCACCAATGCGCTGCGCCTCGCCGCTGGCAAGGTGGATTCTGTACAGTGCCGATCGTTCCCCTTCCGGGAAGGAGGCATAGGCGGTGCGCCGCGCCGGATGGATGTCGAATCCGACCGGCATGCCGATGTCCGCTCGCAGCCGGCCGATGGTGAACAGTCGCCCTTCATACGGGGCCGATGGTGTCTTGGCCGGCGTGGTGTGTTCCGGCCGCCCCACAGTGACCAGCACGGCCTGCGCCGAGTCGATGGCAAAGCTGGTGGATCCGGTGGCGCCATGGCCGTTGGTATAGGCAATTCCGGTGACGCGCGAAATCTTGCCGGCATTACGGTCCTCTTCGGAATAGGCCAGCCGGGCATCGGGCTGAATGCCTGCCAGCATCGAATTGCCATCAATGAGATCACCTGTCTCCGGATGCAGGCGCAGGTTGTTGCCGGCGCTGTCGGTCAGATGGATGCGGTCTGACAGAGGATTGAAATCGAAACCGATCTGGTCGCTGCTGATCCATCCGGAGAAATTGCCCTTGCCGACAGCGGTTGCCGCCCCGGTGCTGGCGTCAACAAGGTACAGGCGACCGCTTGATCCGGCTGCATACAAGCGGCCGTTGGCGGGGCGAAAGTCGATACCGAGTACCTTCTCCCGGGGCTCAAGGCCACTCAGTTGCCGGCTGGCTTCTATCTGCTCCGGGTGGCCGGCATTGAACCGGATCAGGGTGTTGCTCGCCGTGATCGCGAGAATCGTATCGGGCAGCAGCGGCGCATCCTTGACTGACGTCGCGCATCCGGCCGACAGCAGTGCCACCAGAGCGATGTGCACCCGGCGCGCTATCGTGCTTGTTGGTGCCGGCATGCTTGTACTCGCATTCTGATTTTCCGGGTGATTGTCTGCGCGTGTTGGTGAGGGTGAACCCGCGCCGTACCGAGAGAGGGGTGGTGGCGCGGGTTGATCCGGGTCCGCTCAGACTGCCTTCAGCGAGCCCTTGCCCTTGGGCGTGCTCATGCCGACGCAAGTGCCCTTGGCGACGTACTTCCAGGCATTGGCCTGGTAGTCGGCCTTGGAGGTGCCTGCGCAGGTGGTGCCGGCGCCGGCGGCGCAGTCGTTTTGTCCTGCCTTGGAGATGCCGTAGCAACGCTCCTTCTCGCCCTTGATGGATGCGCCCTTGTCCTGGGCCATGGCGGCGCCGGTTGAAAGGGCGGCGAGGGCGGCGATGCCGATGGCCAGGGTGCTGTTCTTCATGGTGCTGTTCATCTTGGTTCTCCTGTTGGGGGTTGAGTCCGGCACGCGGGCCTTTTCGTGTCCATTCGTTCCGGCTGCCAGGTAATTCGTGATCACACGCGCTTTGGTTACAAGGCAGGCATAATCGGCCAACATTTTTTCGGCCTGTAACCAGAGCGCCCTTTCCCCCGAACTAGTATGGACAGGCTTCAAGTCATGAGTGGCACAAGTGGTACGAATGGTACGAATGGCACCAGTGGCAGCGCCAGCAAGGCCGCAGAGGGCGAACGCCGTCTGCATGCGCTCATGGTGGCCAGCCTGGGTGGCGATGCGGGCGCCTACCACGCCCTGCTCGCTGCATTGAGCGGGCATCTGCGGGCGTTCTTCCGCCGGCGGCTGGCCGCGCTGCCTGATGAACTGGAGGACCTGGTGCAGGAAACCCTGCTTGCGGTGCATAACCAGCGA
>CAIPGJ010000276.1 GCA_903864555.1 uncultured Pseudomonadota bacterium
GGATGCGCCGGTAGAATCGCGTGATCGGAATTCCCCATCCTCGCCGCGAGTCGTCCCATGAAAGTATCCATCATTCCCGTCACGCCGCTGCAGCAGAACTGCTCGGTGCTGCTGTGCGAGCAGACCGGCCGCGCCGCGGTGGTCGATCCCGGCGCTGATCTCGATCAGATCATGGATCTGGTCAAGCAGATGGGCGGCACGCTGGAAAAGATTTTGGTCACGCATGGGCACACCGACCATGCGGGCGGTGTCTCCCTCCTTGCCGCACAGTACGGCGTGCCCATCGAGGGACCGCATCCGGATGACGATTTCTGGATCCAGCGCATTCCGCTCAATGCGCCGCGCTACGGTCTGGTGGGTGCCACGGCATTCACGCCGGATCGCTGGCTGCAGGGGGGCGATACGGTGCGTTTCGGTGAAGTCGAACTGGAAGTGCGCCACTGCCCCGGCCACACCCCGGGTCACGTCATCTTCTTTCACCGCGGGCACAAGCTGGCCATGGTGGGCGATGTGCTGTTCCAGGGCTCCATAGGGCGCACCGATTTTCCGCGTGGCGACCATGACACGCTGATCCGCTCCATCACCACGCAGCTCTGGCCACTGGGCGATGAGGTCACCTTCATACCCGGCCACGGCCAGCTGTCCACCTTCGGTGAGGAGCGGCAGTCCAATCCCTATGTGGCCGATGAGGTGCTGCAGCGCGGCCGATGACGGGACAGGCGTTCTGATCACAATCATCTTTTCAAGCTAATCATGAAAAGGATGGCAGTGTGAAATTGATTACAACTGCTGCTGCTTTTCCAGTGCTGTTGTCGCCGCTGTTGTTGCTCGGTGGCTGCACCCATGGACGCATGGATGTCGATACCGGCACTGCTGGTGCGCGCAGCGTGCCGGGTGCCGGCACCACCGTAACCACCTCGCGCGTCCGTGCGTCGCTGGATTCGACGCTGGCTGCGGCTGTCATCATCGGGGTGATGTTCGCCGATGGCGTGCACTGGTTTCGCGAGGATGCACCCGGCCGGCGCACCCCCCTGAGCGATGCCGAAGCGGCGCGGGCCGGGCTGGTGCTGCCACGCGTCACGGAACAGGACTGTACGCGCCCGGTCCAGACTGACGCGGGAAACCTGCGCTGCCGTTAGGGCCCTTCAACGGACCAAGGATTCAGGACCCACTGGCCTACTCGTCCATCGTGATCTTGTTGATCTCGATGATCTTCTTCCAGTAGACCAGCTGCTCCTGGAATTTCTTGCGGAACGCTTCGGGTGATCCGCCCACCGGGGCGGTGCCCATCTTGTCGAGCGTGGCCTGGACATCGGGTGCCTTGAGCGCCTTGTTGAATTCGGCGTTGAGCTTGCTGACGATGTCCTCGCGCATGCGCGGTGGGCCGAACACGCCGAACCAGCTCGGATACTGGATATCGTATTTCTGCTCGGTTGAGGTGGGTACGTCCGGCAACAGTGGCGAGCGTTCGGTGCCATACAAGGCCAGGGCCTTGAGTTTGCCGGTCCTGATCTGCGGCATGCCTGCCAGCAGTGTGCCGCCGGAAACCTGGGTGCGCCCGGCGATCAGGTCGAGCTGGCCTTGCGCCACGCCCTTGTAATGCACCGCGAGGATGGGCGAGCCGATGGCATAGGCCAGGCCCGCACAAACGATGTGGGTGATGCCCCCGGCGCCGGCGGTATTGCAGCTCAGCTTGCCGGGATTGGCCTTGGCATAGGCTTCCAGGTCCCTCAGGTTGCTGACGTTGGGCAGGCCGGCGACGCTGGCAATCACCGCGGTCGTCCGGTTGCTCGCTTCGATGATGGGGGTGAGTGTGCTGACCACCTGGTGGTTGAGCTTGGGATAGAAATTCGGGAACACCGTCAGGCCGGTATTGGGGAACATGATGGTGTAGCCATCCGGCTTGGCATTGAGCAAGGCCACGGTGGCCACGCTGGTGGCGGCACCCGGCTTGAAGTCCATCACGAAAGGCTGCTTCAGGCTCATGCCAAGTTTGTCCAGGTAGAGCCGCGCCTCGGGTTCGGTGCTGCCGCCGGGGACAAACGGGATGATGACCGTGACTGGCCGGGAGGGATAGCTGGCGGCCGGCTCCGGGGTCTGTGCTGCAGACCCGAGGGGGATGGACATCA
>CAIPGJ010000277.1 GCA_903864555.1 uncultured Pseudomonadota bacterium
CCGCAGGCCAGCGGGGGGATTTTGTCCAACCAGGTTGGTCCCATGGCCTTTTGCCGACATTGCTTGAACCCTGCGCACGGCTGTTGCCTTGCAGACGGGAAGCACCGGAGGACACTCAGGGCCCGGTCATGACGGGTGAACGATCAAGGCAGCGGGAGAAAATCCCCCCGCTCGTTCGCTGCGCTCACGAGTCGGCCCCCTTTGACAAGGGGGTAAACCGCGCCGCAGCCACGTCTCCCCGGAATTTGACGAAGAACCTTTGACAAGGGGGTTTACGGCGCCCGCCGCGCGTCCCAGTCCGCGGGCAATGCGATCTGCTTCGTCACCGGAAACCCCAGCCGCCCGTTGTGGGAGAACACATAGGCATTGGTGCGCAGCGGGTCGCCCGTCACCACCACCATGTAGTCATCCGGGCTGAACACATGCGGTACGCGCCGTTCCGGGTCATCCGATTCGTGGAAGAACTTGGGGATGCGTCCGGCATCGGCTTCTTCGGCCAGGTTCCAGGTCGGCTTGTTCATCCAGTCGCGCAGGTTGCGTTCCACCTCGCGCGCCGGCGTGCGGGCATGCTCGAAGAGGAACTGCTTCACGTCCTGCTTGCTCCAGCCGGCGCTGGCGATGGTCTCGGCCAGGATGGGCGTGAGCAGCACCATGGGCCGCAGGGTGCCGTAGGCCGAGCCCATGAGGAAGGTGAGATGCCAGCTCTGCTGGCGTTCCAGGTGGTAGGCGACGTTGGCGAGGATGGCCTCGGGGGTGGCGCCGGCGATCGAGGCGATGACATTCCCGCCGGTCATGCGCGTGACGGTGACCGTGTTGTCGCCGGCGGCAAAGCCCATGTCGGCGCTGAGCGGTGGCCAGCCGATGCGCGCCGAGGCTTCCTCATTCTCGGCACACACCACGCGAAAGCTGTTGCCGAAGCTGCCCTTGTCGGTCTTGTGCAACAGGAAGCCGGCCACATTGCGCAGGTACAGCCGCCAGAAGCGGCCCACCGAGGTATTGGCCCGGAAGCCATCGCGCAACACGCCCTGCTCGAAATTGAAGCCCAGTTGCTGGACCAGCGGGCCATTGAGGATGATGAGGGTTTCCGCACCCGGTGTGTTGCCGCTGTGTTCCACCCCATAGGCCGGGTCGGCCATGGCCTCCACCAGCGCCACCAGTATCGGCATGTATTCCGGCTTGCAGCCCGCCATGACGCCATTGACGGCCACGCTCCACACGGTGGCGGCACGATTGTCGGGCAGCATCACCCCCAGCACTTCTTCGGGCTGCCGCTTCGTGTAGGACAGGAAGCGCGCCACGCGCTCGCGCGTGGGCGGCACCACCGGCAGCCCATCGCTCCACTCCTGCTCGCAGAAATAGTCATTGACCGCCTCGAAGCCGCCGCTGAAGACGATGTCGCGCATGCCCGGATCACGGGTACCGGCTGCAGGGCTGGCCTGCTGACCGGTGAGGCTGTCGATCACCCCGGCCGTGGTCACTTCAAGGGTGTTGCGGTGCAATTGCGCCGGTGTCTGGGCATCGGGATGGCCGGGCACCAGCGCCACCGGCAGGTTGGCAAAGCCCAGTCCGGGGGAGGTGGCCGCTGCCTGGCGCAGGAAGCCTTCGCTGACCAGCGAGGCGGCCGGAATGCCGGCGGCTTCGCTCACTGCACTCACCCGCAGCACGGCGGGTGTGCAGCTGCCTCAACAGCCCATCCCTGAGATGACGGCATCCACCTTCATCTCACGCAGCTTCTGCGGCAGTTCGGCCAGCACCTTGCGCTCATCGGCCCCATGGGTGTTGCCGAACTCGCGCCAGTGGACAAAGCGCACGCCGGGATAGCGCGCGCGCAATCCCTCCTCCAGCGCGGCAAACACCTTGTCGCCGGAAAAGAGGTAATCCCACAGCTGGGCGACAGTCTTGCCTTCGAGCGTGTCCAGGCGCGGGGCCAGTGTCTTCTGCTTCGTCTGGCGCGGGCTGCGTGGCCAGACGACTTCGTAGTGGCCGTCGTTCGGGGTGGCGTTCATGCTTTTGCGCTTCCTGTTTCTATTGCCGGATTCCTGGTTTTCGCGCGGTGCTCACTGCACCTTGATGCCCACGGCCTTCACCAGCTTCTGGGTGTCGGCCACTTCACGCCGGCGCAGGGCATCGAATTCCTCCGGCGTCATGGTCCAGACGTCTGCGGCGATCTTGGCCAGCTGGTCCTTCAGTTCCGGCATGGCCAGGGCCTTGAGCACTTCCTGATGCACGCGGCTGACGACCTCACGTGGCGTCTTCGAGGCGATCACCATGCCGACCCAGCTGGCGTAGAGGCCGTCAGGGTAGCCAGCCTCGGCGATGGTGGGCACATTGGGCAGCACGGTCGAACGGCGCGAGGACATGGCCAGGGCCACCAGCCGGTTGTCGCGCACGCCTGGCAGCGCCGTCGTCAATGCCGTGTTCGTGTAGTGCATGCGGCCACCGAGGATTTCGGTGATGGCCTCGGTGGTGCTCTTGAACGGGATGTGCACGGCATCGAAGCCGGCCGCCAGCCTGAACTTCTCGGCGCTGATGTGGGTGGAGGTGCCGACCCCGGCCGAGGCGAAACTGAGCGAACCCGGCTTGGCCTTGGCCGCTGCCACCAGGTCCGCGACGGTCTTGAACCCGGTGGAGGTGGCAGTCACCATCGTGATCGGATTTTCGATGAGGGTGGTGACGCCGGAAAAATCGCGCAGGGTGTCAAAGGGCAGGTTGGCCATCAGCGCCGGCACCGAGGTGTGCGAGGAAGAATCCACCAGCAGCGTGTAGCCGTCGGCCGGCGTGGAGAGCACGTAACTGTGGGCAATGGTGCCGCCTGCGCCGGTGCGCGCTTCGATGATGAAGGGCTGGCCGGTGTTCTTGGAGATGGCCTGGCCGGTGAGGCGGCCTACCACTTCGACGCCGGTGCCCGGGCCGAAGGTGACGACGATCCTCACCGGCTTGGCCGGCCAGGCTTGCGCGTCTGCGTGGTGGCTGATGCCCTGCAGAGACAGGGCTAGCATCAGCGCGCCGGTGCTTTTCAGCCAGGGAATGTGTTTCATGTGGTCCTCCTCGGGTGGTGTGTCTGCAGCTGCTGCTCTGGGAGCGGTCTATGCAGTCAATCTCTCATGTTCTGCCCTGTTTGTAACGCTGCCCCGCAGCATGTACAGGACAGTTGTCCGCCTGCATCCTGATCGTGGTTCATCCCCATCTTCACGGCTGCGTGCGCCAGTTCGGAAGTCTGTGGCGGTTCTGCATCCGCTTTGCATGGCACGTTTGACAAACCGCTCCCCCAGCGGGCTAAATGCAGCACTTTTTCCTGGCTGATAGGGAACCACCATGTCCGCAGTCAAACCCCAGCTCGCCCACGTCGGGTTCCTTGCCACCAATCTGCCGGTGATGATCGATTTCTACACCCGCGTGATGGGCCTGACCCTCACCGATCGCGGGCCGCACCGCTCCGGTGGTGAAATCGTTTTTCTCAGCAGCAGCGAGGACGAGCATCATCAGGTCGTGCTGGTATCGGGCCGCAATGACGGTCAGCATGTGTCCATCGTCAATCAGCTGTCCTTCCACGTTGATACGCTGGAAGACCTCAAGGTGATGCATGCGAAGCTGGTTGCGGAGAAGGTGAAGGAACTGGCGCCGCGCACGCATGGCAATGCCTGGAGCGTGTATTTCCACGATCCGGACGGCAACCGCCTGGAGGTCTACACGCATTCGCCCTGGTATGTGGCGCAGCCTTTCGCCGTGGACATCGACCTCACCGA
>CAIPGJ010000278.1 GCA_903864555.1 uncultured Pseudomonadota bacterium
TTGATCGTTCGCCCGTCATGACCGGATGCGGGCCCGGAGTGTCCTCCGGTGCTTCCCCCTGCAAGGCAACCGCCATGCGCAGGGTTCATGCAATGTCGGCAAAAGGCCATGAGACTCGCCTGGCTGGCCAAAATCCCCCCGCGCGACTGCGTCGCGTCGGCCCCCTTTGACAAGGGGGTTAACACCGCCGGGCCTGCCAGGCTTGCTGCCAATGCCATCCCCGGAAATTGACGAAGAACCTTTGACCAGAGGGTAAAGCCCGTGCCTGCCACGCTTGCTGCCAATGCCGTCCCCGGACATCGGCGAAGAACCTGATGCTGGCCAGAACGCTCAGCGCAGATTCGGTCGTACCAGCTCCGCCATCAGCGGCACCACATCAATGGCATTGGAGGGATGCACCACGGTGTTGCAGGTGATGACGTCTGCCGCGCATTCGCGCAGGCGCTGGTAGGCATCCCCGGCGAAGATGGCATGCACGCCCACGCACACCGGCGCCGGCAGCCCGGCGTCGCGCAGGAATTTCGACGCGGCGATCATGGTGCCTGCCGAGGCGATGATGTCATCGACCAGCACCGGGGTGTGCTCGCGCCAGCGCGCCGGATGCGGCATGCTGACCTCGACGGCGGTGTCGCCCTTGCGCACCTTCTCCAGCACGGCATAGGGGGCCACGGCAATGCGTGCCACTTCCGATACCCATTGCTCACTCTCGCTGTCGGGGCCGACGATGACCGGCGAACGCACATAGGTGGAGATCCACTTGGCCATGGCGGGGGCGGCATGCACAGTCCAGGCCGGGATGGCATAGATCTCGCGCAAGGCCAGGTGGCGGTGCAGGTGCGGATCGACGCACAGGAGCCAGTCGGCGAAGCCGGAGACGATACGCGCAAAACTGTCCGAGGTGATGGCCTCGCCGGGCTGGAAGCGCTTGTCTTGGCGCATGTAGGCGAGATACGGCGCCACCACGCCCACCCTCACCGCACCCAGGTCGCGTGCCGCATCGGCGGCAAAGGCCAGTTGCAGCAGCTTCTGGTCCGGCCGGTCCAGCGAACAGACCAGCACCACCGAGCGACCGCCAAGCTCGCCGCCGAAACGGACATGGCTTTCCTCATCGGGAAAACGGCGAACCTGCAATTCACCACGCTCGGCACGCAGATGCAGTGCCAGGGTGTCGGCGATCTTCTCGTTTCCAGGCAGGGCAAAGATGATGGGATTCATGGCGTCTCCTTCTCCTCCACAGTGACGATGTCGGGCTGTCCCTCGATGAAGTCCAGCGCATAGCGCAGCACGCCTGGAGCCTCGGCGTGGAGCACGAACAGCGGCTGCCCCTGCTCCACACGCAAACCCAGTGGCGCCAGGTATTCGATGCCGGCAGCCGGCGCATGCGGTGCACCGGCCAGGCGCGCGGTGCGTGCCAGCCGCCGGTTGTCCACGCGGGCGACCACACCGGCGCGCGGGCTGAGCACCGGATGGGTGTAGGTGGCGCGCGGTGGCTCACGCATGCCGCCCTGGGCCTTGCAGATGGCCTGGAATTTCTTCCACGCCTGGCCGCCATCCAGCAGCAGTTCAGCCTGCTGCCCACCCAGGCCGTGCGGCACCGATTGCGACAGTTCCAGGATGAGGCCGGCCAGGGTCACGGCGCGCGCGCGCAGATCAGCCGGCGCATCGGACTGGCCGCGCAACACTGCCAGTACGTCCCAGGCTTCCAGCGCCGGACCGATGCCACGGCCCACCGGCTGCAGGCCGTCGGTGATGATGCAGCGCACTTCCAGGCCGACCTGGTGGCCCACCGTGACCAGCCGGTCGCGCAGTGATTCGGCCGCCACGAGGGAGCGAATCTTCGCCGTGGGGCCCAGGGGAATGTCGATGACCACGTGGGTGGCACCGGCGGCGGCCTTTTTCGACAGCACTGAAGCGATGAGCTGGCCTTCGCTGTCGAGTTCCAGCGGCCGCTCAACGCGCACCAGCACATCATCAGCGGGGCTGAGGCCCGCCGAGCCGCCCCACACCACGCAGCCGCCCTCCTGCTCGACCACACGCCGCATGGCATCGATGCCAAGGTCAACCGGTGCGAGCACTTCCATGGTGTCGGCCGTGCCGGCGGGTGAAGTGATGGCGCGCGAGGAGGTCTTGGGAATGCACAGGCCGTGTGCGGCAACGATGGCCACCACCAGCGGCGTGGTGCGGTTGCCCGGCAACCCGCCCACGCAATGCTTGTCCATGACACGCCCAGCCGGCCAGGTCAGGCGCTGGCCCACGGCAATCATGGCGCGCGTCAGTGCGCTGGTTTCGGCCGCATCGAGGCGGTCGCCGGCGCAGGCAGTGACGAAGGCCGACAGGTGCAGGTCGGAGTAGCGCCCGGCGGCAATGTCCTTGACGACCTCCAGCATGGCCGCATCGCCCAGGCGCTGGCCGTAGACCTTGGCGCGCAGGTGGCTGAGCGATGTCAGCGGAGCCATCAGTGACAGCTCGATGGGCTGGCCAGCCTGCGCCCCGAGCGCTGACCAGGCCGCCTCGGACAGGCCGGCCTCACCCGGCCCGAGCAGGTCGCCACGCACCGCATTGACGGTGGCGATGATGCTGCGTCCGCCCAGCTTCACTTCGACGCGAGACTGGACGGTGAAGCCCTGCGATTCGCAGATCGGGCAGTCATTGCGCACGAACAGCACATGATGCTGGTAGGTGTCCACGCCGAGATAGCGCAGCTTCAAGCCATTGTGCGAGGAATGCGAGGGATGCGAGGGATACAAGGGATGCGCGGGTGATTCGTTCATGTTCAATGCATTCTTTTTATAGGAGGCACGACCGGGCCCGCAAGTTTAATTCCGGGCAAGCGCAGCACCTGAGCCGCCATTCAGCGCAACTCGTTGAAGCGGGTCTGGGCACGCTCCAGTTGCTGCTCGGCCTGCGCCACGGCCTGCTTCAGGCTGGCCTGCCTCGCGAAGTAGGCCTCGTTGAGGCGACGCTTGCCGCCGACGTTGCCGCTGCGCTCACCCGGCAGCGGCTCCTCGCCGGCCAACTCGCCGCGCCGTGCCTCCTCCAGCGCCAGGCGTGCCGAACGCAGATCGGCATCGGCCGCCTCCAGCGCGCGTGAGCGTTCCCGCAGGCGCACATCGACATCCAGGCTGTCGCTGCGCGTCTGGGCTTGCAGGCCGGGGCCAATGGGCGACACAGGCAACACGGGCAGCATGAACAGGCAGGTGATGATGAAAAGCCTCGGCAAAGACAGGTTCTGCGGTCCGGCTGATTTGCTCGGGCTGATGCTCATGGCGTCCTCCTTCTTCTTGTCTTGCCGTGGCTCAATGCAGTACTGTAATGAAGCTGGCGGCCCCGGGCTTGACCCCGGTCAAGACAGCGCATGCCCCGCCGATGCAGGCTTCGACCATGAAACGTGGAAAGGATGCCCGATGAAACCCGCCCTGGCATGGACCGCCATCCTGCTGCATGCCGCAGCGCCCGTCGCACTGGCAGCCGAACCGGCCGACGGCCAGCGGGTGTTCGCGCGCCGCTGCGCCAGTTGCCACACGGTGCCAAAACTCACGGCCGAAATCCGCAAGGATGCTGCCGCCACGCGCGAAGCGGAATTGCTGCGCTATCTCGAGCGGCATTACCCCCCGCCCAGGGAAGACCGTGCGGCACTGGTGGCCTGGCTGCTCAAGCAGGCCGGCAACTGAAGCGCGGCTGGATTCAGTCAGCGCAGCGCGAAAGCCAGCAAGGCGATCAGCAGCAGGGCATGCACCGCGAGCACCGCTGCCAGCAGCGCTGCGGCCTGCGTGATGCCGCCGCACCCGAGCTTGCGCGCAGGCTCAGTCATAGTCGAAGCGTTCATAGACAATGTTGGCTGAGGGCACGCCCAGTGCCCTCAGATCACGCTCCCCAGCCAGCATCATGCCGGTGGGTCCGCAGAGCATGCACAGACAATGCCGCGCATCCCAGCCCGCCAGGGTGCGCGCAAACACTTCGGCGGACAGAGCGCCCCTGCCCCCCTGCCAATCGGCATCGGCCTCTTCGAGCAGGTAGTCCACGCGCAGGTCGAGACGCTTGCCGGCGGCCTCGATGTGCTCACGCCCGACCAGCCGTGACGCATTGCGCGCGCCATAGACCAGACGCACGGGCCGTCGGTCGCCCGACAGTTCCAGATCACGCAGGATGCCAAGGATGGGCGCAATGCCAATGCCGCCTGCGAACAGGGCCACGGTGCCGCCCCTCCGCCCTGCCAGCACGAAGCTGCCGTGTGGCCCGTCGACATGGGCCAGACTGCCCACAGGAATGTCTCCCGCCCTGGCGGAAAAATCACCGCGCGCCTTGATCATCAGCTTCAGCACATCGCCCTCCAGCGGACTGGAGGCCAGCGAATAGGGATGGTCGAGCACGGTGACCGCCCATTGGCCGAAACTCACCCAGACAAACTGGCCAGCCTGGTAATGGATGGCACGCCCGCGGACCGGCGCCAGTTGCAGTTCGCACACTTCCGGCCCCAGGCGCTGGTTGGCCAGGACACGGTAGGGCGCACGGGCCAGCAGCAGCGGCCGCACCAGCCAGGCATAGGCGAGCGAGCCTATGGCGATCACCCCCAGCACGATCCAGAAACCTGCCAGCATCGGCGACTGGCTATAAGCGCCGACGGCCAGGACATGGTGCAGGCTGGCCGATACAGCGCCCACTGCCAGCAGTACATGCAAGCTGCGCCAGAGTTCATACGGCATGGGTAGCCTGGATCGCAGCACACCCAGCGGCACCAGGAGCACCAGCAGCACCAGGGCAATCACGCCCGAGCGCAGATGAGGTGCGGCCAGCATGAAACCCAGTCGTTCCGGCCATTCTCCCAGGCTTGCCCAGTCGGCCAGCGCTGCAGGCAGCCCGAACAGCAGCGGATGCAACAGGCAGAACAGCAACAGCCCGTAAGCGGTGAGCTGGTGGAAGCGCAGCGTGCGGTCCATGCCGGCACGCCCGGACACGCGCTCATAACGCCCGGAGGAGATGAACTGCATGAGCAGCATGGCCAGCGCCACCAGCCCCATGCCGACAGCGAATTCACCGGCCACGCTGCGCTGGCGCGCTCCCGTGGCGGCTGCCAGCGCCAGGGGCGCCAGTGCGATCAGGCCATAGAGGCATGCCAGCACCCATGGCGCAGGCGCGCCTGGGAGACGTGGACGATTGCTGCGTGTTGCGTCCTGCATGAGCGCTTTCCGGAGATCGTGGCCGGCCTGGAGGGATGAATGTGGATGTCACCTGCAGCATCCCGCGTAGCCTGGCTGACCTGCTTGATCCTGGTCAATGTTATTCCCATGTATGCCACTATTCTTGCCTCTGAAGAGGGCCCCGGCAGTTCCAGTACTGCGCTTCATGCCGGGATCGCGTCGATGATCCCTGTGCAGCGCGGACCACGGCACACCCTGTCCGTCAGCACCCTACGCGCCGCCTGTATGCCCCCCTACACTCACTGCAGCGAGGATCACTCATGACCAGAATCACCAAGGCCCAATCTGCCGGACTGGAAACACAATTGCGCCAACTGGCAGCACGCCTGCGCAACGAGATCGCCGATGCCATGAAAGCCAACGGCACACCGGACGTGATCGGGCTGGCCAACCACAACGAGGATGTCGACGACGCGGCACTGGCCGACCTGCAGACCAGCCTGGACCTGGCATCGGTGCAGCGCGACATCCAGGAACTGCGTGAAGCCGAGGCGGCGCTGACACGCCTGCGCGATGACAGCTATGGCACCTGCATCGCCTGCGGACACGCGGTCGCCCTGGCCCGCCTGCAGGCTTCCCCGGCGGCGGCCCGCTGCATTGGCTGCCAGGAGCAGGCCGAACGTGCGCGTGGCGAGCATAGCCACCGCAGTCTCTGAGGTCCAGCCTCGCTGGTTAACCCCTTGTCAAAGGTTCTTCGGTGATTTCCGGGGAGACGTGGCTGCGGCGCGGTTCACCCCCTTGTCAAAGGGGGCCGACTCGTGAGCGCAGCGAACGAGCGGGGGGATTTTCTGCCGTTGCGCTTGCAGCGCACCACGAGTGCCTGATTGATGTCGGGGATGTGATCCGGCGCCTCCCTGCAAGCCTGCAA
>CAIPGJ010000279.1 GCA_903864555.1 uncultured Pseudomonadota bacterium
CCGCCAGCCGCCAAACACTTTGCCTTTGCTGAAATTCCGCCTTGCGGACCCCCGCGATTGCCCCAAACTGGGGCTGGCCCTGAAACCGGACCCCGCCATGCCGCACCGCGCCTTTTTCACCTTCATCTTCCCATCCCTGCTGGCGATGCTTTTGTTCATCACGCTGCCGATCGTTTCGGTCGTGGTGCAGTCGCTGTATCAGGAACATGATGCAATCCTGACCACAGTCGAAAGTGTCACCCCCTTCGGCACCGAAAAGCAAACCAAGGTCGACACCGAGGCCATGGCCCAGCTCAAGTCCGAACAGCCCTTCGGCCAGTTTGCCGGCCTGACGAATTACACCAACCGCAACCACTTGGCCGTCGATGACCTGGCCCAGATTTTTGACCAGAACAAAGGCCTTGGCGATATCGCCGCCCGCCTGATGAACCTGCCCTTCTACCGGGCTCTGGCGTTTACCTTGGTCTATTGCTTCACCGTGACCCCGGTCGCCATGGCGCTTGGCTTTGCCATTGCACTGGCCGTCAACACCCTGCCCAAGCTGCTGCGCGGCCCGGCGATTTTCGTCTCGATCCTTCCGATGATCATCACGCCCCTGGTCGGGTCGCTGATCCTGTCATGGATGTTCAACCCCGCAGGCATCTTCGGTGCCACCCTGCAAACTCTGACTGGCGACACCTCCCTGTCCCTCCGCGCCTCCCCGGTCCTCACATGGTTGGTGCTTTTGAACTATGGCATCTGGACCAATGGTCCTTTCTCTTTCGTCGTCTTCTACGCAGGCCTGCAAACCGTCCCGATGGACACGCTTGAATCCGCCCGCATCGATGGCGCCAGCCGCTGGCAAGCCACCCGCTTCGTCATCATCCCTCACCTCATGCCGCTTGCCACCTTCGTCGCCCTCGTGCAGCTGATGGACAATTTCCGCGTCTTCGAACCCATCGTCGGCTTTTCCGCCGAGGCCAACGCCACCTCGCTGTCATGGCTGGTCTACAACGATCTGGTCAGTCAGGACGCCCAGCAATTCGGCTCGGCGGGGGCAACTTCAGTTCTGACCACCATCGGTGTGCTGATTCTGCTGGCCCCGGTGCTGGTGCGGACATGGCGCGACTTTAGCCGAAAGGTCGCCTGACATGGACCGTCGCCCCCTTGGCCTGCGCTTCCTGACCACCGCCTTCCTTGCCATCTGGCTGATCGCCGCCATCTTCCCCTTCGCGTGGACGGTCTGGGGCAGCTTCAAGGTCGAGGCTGACTTCTTCTCGCGCCAAAGCTGGTGGTTCGCCATCGACGGCACCCGCACTCAAATGCAAACCGGCGGCACCTTCACACTGGACGGCTACCGCGGCGCATGGATCACGCATGAATTCTGGAAACCGGTGATCAACACCCTGATCGTCACCCTGTCGGTGACCTTCATATCGCTGTGCATCGGAACCCTCGGCGGCTACGCCCTCGCCCGCTCCGGCCACCGCTATGCCTTCTGGATCCTGATCGCGGCACTCATCTTCCGCGCCATGCCGCATATCACGCTGGTGTCAGGCTACCTGCTGCCTTTCTTCCAGCTGAACATCTGGGGCGTCCTGCCCACCACCATCATCGTGCTGGTCGCCATCAACCAACCCTTCACCCTGTGGATGCTACA
>CAIPGJ010000280.1 GCA_903864555.1 uncultured Pseudomonadota bacterium
AGGGCTAGGCGCGAGGAGCGCCGCAGGCCGGGTGCCTGCAAGCGACGAGCAACGACGCCATGGGGTCAAATTACCCCGGCCCGCAGGGTTGCGCCTTGAATCGGCGTCTGCGGCGTTGCTCGACTACGGCCATAGAACCACTATGGCCGCCGCCTCGCGCCTTGCATCCTTCCGCTTCATGGCGCAACGCATCTCGCGCGGTGAAGGTCAACAGACCCTAGCCACCATGGTCGCGACCAGACACGCCATTGCCGTATCCGTGACAGCTGTGCTGCTGGTATGTGCCGGCGTGGCAGGGGGGGCCGTGGCAGCGACTGCGCCGGCAGCGGGTGCTCCCGCGGCCAAGCCGGCGGCGGCAGCGCCGTCAGCAGCCCCGGCAGCAGCGCCTGCACCGTCCGCATCGGCACCTGCGCCGGTCAGCAAGGGCGGTGCAGAATACTTTTCTGTCGGAGAACGCGTCGTGATCCTGTACGACGCCCCCTCGGTGCGCGCCAAGAAGCTGTTCGTGGCCAGCCAGTTCTATCCGGTGGAGGTGATTGTCAGCGTCGAGAACTGGGTCAAGGTACGTGACATCTCCGGCACACTGGCCTGGGTGGAGAAACGCCAGCTCTCGGAGCGTCGCACGGTGCTGGTTCGCGTGGCCACCGCAGACGTGCGCCAGTCGGCCGTCGAGAACGCCCCCGTGGCCTTCCAGGTGCGCGAGGGCGTGGCCCTGGAGCTGGCCGAACTGGGCCCTCCCGGTTGGGTGCGGGTGCGCCACCGTGATGGCCAGAGCGGCTTCCTGCGCGTCAATCAGGTCTGGGGCGTGTGAACATCACCATCCTGGGTGCCGGCGCCTGGGGCACGGCACTGGCGATTTCGCTGGCGGTCCGGCATCCGGTGCGTTTGTGGGCGCGTTCCCCGGAGCAGGGCGTCGCCTTGCGTGAAACGCGCCGCAACCAGCGCTATCTCCCTGACCTGGCCTTGCCCGAGAATGTGACCCCCTCGGGGGATTTCGCCGAGGCCCTGGCCGGAGCAGAACTGCTGCTGGTGGCCACGCCGACTGCGGCCTTGCGCAGCCTCCTGCGTGAACTCAAGTCCTGCCCGGGCCTGCCGGTGGTCTGGGCTTGCAAGGGATTCGAGGCCGGCAGTGCCACGCTGCCGCACCGCGTGGTGGCCGAGGAACTCGGTGGTGATCGGCCCTGCGCTGTGCTGTCCGGGCCCAGCTTTGCGCTGGAAGTGGCGCAGGGCAAACCCACCGCACTCACGCTCGCCTCTGCCGACGAGGCCTTTGCGCGCGCCATGGCGCTGGAACTGCATCACCCCTTGCTGCGCGTCTACTACAGCGCCGACGTGGTCGGCGTCGAAGTGGGCGGCGCCGTGAAGAACGTCATGGCCATTGCCACCGGTATCTGCGACGGCCTGGGCCTGGGCCTGAATGCGCGCGCGGCGCTGATCACGCGCGGCCTGGCCGAGATGACGCGCCTGGGCATGAAGATGGGCGGGCGGGCCGAGACTTTCATGGGTCTGGCGGGTGCCGGCGATCTCATCCTCACCTGCACCGGTGATCTCTCACGAAACCGTCGTGTCGGCCAGCAGCTGGCCGGAGGGCAGGGGCTGGAGGCCGTGCTGGCGCACCTCGGGCATGTTGCCGAAGGGGTGCATTCAGCGCGTGAGGTACAACGCCTGGCCACCCGGTTGGGCGTCGATATGCCCATCACCGACGCGGTGTGCAGCGTGCTGTTCGGCGGGGTCAGCCCCGCCGATGCCGTGCAGCGCCTGCTGGCCCGTGACCCGCGCGGCGAGCACTGAGCCGTCTATTTCCGTTGGCGTGAGGGTCGGTCTTCGACGATTTTCGTGGAGACGAGGCTGCGGCGCGGTTTACCCCCTTGTCAAAGGGGGCC
>CAIPGJ010000281.1 GCA_903864555.1 uncultured Pseudomonadota bacterium
GTCAGCACGCATCTCGCGCGATGAATGTGAACAGACCCTCACAATGCGAGGGGACACATCCCCGCGCGCTCCCCTGAGTCAGGGCGCCTGACGGCAATTCTGTTAGGCGCTCTTAAATAGTGAGGGGGCAAGCCGGAACGGCTGGAGTGGGTGGATGCGAGTGAAAACAATATTCACCGATATCCAAGGATGAAGCAATGAGCGAGCAATCGCACGTATGCCCATGCAAGAAATCTGTTGGCTATATCCGTCAGTTGCAATACCTGGTTGCGCAGGGCTTTATGTCTCTAGGCAGCTTTTCGGTGTAAAGCCTACCCCTTGATCCGGGCCATGAATTCCAAAGTCGCCTTGGCGCAGGCGTCAGCTTCGGAGACTGCGGCATGATAAGAATCACCCGGCAGCACCAGCAGTCGTGAATCTGCTATGGCCTGTTGCCACTCACGCGTTTCTTCTACCGTGGACAGTCCGCTCTGCTCTGTCGTTATCACCAGGGTCGGGCACGCAATCTGTGGAATATCTGCGCGAATGTCTGCGCAGGCTATCGTCGAAATCCAGCCAATCTGAGAGGACACCGGCATGCTGGCCATGTAATGAGTCCACCATTCGGCACCGTCCTCCGGGAAATTGCTTCCCAGGCGTGCATGCTGGCTGCGACGGGCCCAGTTCGCCAAGCCTTCTCTTTCGAACTCTGCTGTCCAGGCTGGAACCCGGGCGGCTGCGTCTTTGCGGAACGGGGGAGGGGCCCCAATGACCGTCAGCGACAGCACCCGATCCTTTCGGCGTGCCGCGAATGCGCGGGCGATAGTGGCGCCCAATTTCGCCCCGACCACATGAAATTGCCGGATTCCCAGGGCGTCCATGAGGCCGATGAAATCATCAATGATGATATCCAGTGTCCATGGAAAATCGCGGGGCATGGGGGTTGAGGCCCCATGCCCGCGTGTATCCGGGCGAACGACACGCAGGTGACCGGACAGCTGCGGTATCCAGCGATTCCAGGCCAGATGACTTTCAGCGTTGCCGTGTATCAAAAGCACGGCCTGGGGTTTGGTCCACGGGTCCGTGAAGTCCTCGACCCGGTAATAAATGTGCGCATTGGGCGATGCTTGGAAGAGTGGCATGAGCGTTCAGTCGGCCTTGATGCCGGCTTCTTTGATGACCTTGGCCCATTTGATGGTTTCGTCGCGGATGAACGAGAAAGTCTCTTCCGGGGAGCTGGATATGGCGTTGGCGCCTTGTTCGCTCAGTAACTGCTTCATTTCAGCGCTGGTCATCATGGTGACGATTTCCCGGTGCAGGCGGGAAATGATCTCTCGTGGGGTGCGGGCCGGGGCAAGCAGTGCATTCCAGGGGGATGCGGTGAGGCCCGGGAGTCCGGACTCATCCAACGTAGGCACAGCGGGCAGCAGTTCGGAGCGGCGTGCACTGGCGACCGCGATTGAATTCAGCCGGCCAGCCAGGAGCAGTTGGCGGATCGTGGGCAGATTGACGAAGGAAATATGATTCTGGCCGGCAACAAGATCAACCACCGCGGGACCGCCCCCATTGTAGGGAACACTGACAATGTTCACGTCGGCCTGCCGCTTGAACATTTCCGTCAGCAGGTGCTGTATGGAATTGGTTCCAGGAATCGCCGCATTCAACTTTCCGGGATTGGCCTTCGCATAAGCAATCAAATCCCTGGTTGTCTTCGTCGCCAGGGAAGGATGAGCGGCAAGCACGATGGTAATGTCGGTGAGGAGGGAGATGGGTATGAAGTCCTCCAGCACGTTGTACGGTGTCGTGGAGTAAAGCCCCAGCCCCGCTGCGAGTGCACCGGCATTGCCCACCAGCAGCGTGTAGCCATCCGGAGGGGCCGTGGCGGCCACCTTGGTTCCGATCAGTCCCCCTGCGCCACCGCGATTCTCGACGATCGTTTGTTGTTTAAGCGCCTTGGACAATCTTTCGCCGACGGCGCGAGCCACGAGGTCATTTGTTCCGCCGGGCGGGAATGGCACGATCAGCTTTACCGGCTTGGAGGCGTAGGTCCCTTGTCCCCAGGCAGTCACAGGCATGAGAAGCATCAAGGGCAACAGCAACAGCAACCTAAGTTTCAACATGATTTCTCCCATTGACCCGGTCAAAGGGCCTGGCTTTTGTTGGAAATTCACGAATTCGCTGAATGACTTACAAATTGCAGGAATGCCTCTGCACATTCCTGTGGGGCGGTGGCGGCCAGGTGGTAAGAGTCACCTGGAATGGTGACAAGCCGGGAGCGCCTGATTTGCCGCTGCCAGGACTGCACTTGTTCCAGGGGATAAAGTGCATTGCCTGGGGAGGCGATCACCAAGGTCGGACATTGAATCCTTGGCAGGTCAGGTGTCAGGTCCATTTTGGGGACGGCAGAAAGGAAGCCGATTTGGGTGGACCGGGCTGTCCGCCCCATCAGTTGTATCCACCATTCATTACCCGAGGGTGGAAAGCTCGCACCCAGACGATTGGTCATGGTTGACCTCGCCCAGGTTTCGACGCCGCTTTCCCGCACCTGATCAGCCCATGACAGGTAGCGATCGGCAGAATCGCCTGGACGAATGGGGGGGCTCATGACGGTCAAGGTCTTCACTCGGGCGGGGTGACGGGCTGCCAGATGAATCGCAAAACTTCCGCCCACCTTGGCGCCCACCACATGAAATTCGTCGATCCTCAATGCGTCCATCAGATCCACGAAATCATCAACGATGCGGTCAGCGGACCATGGATAGTCAGCCGGCATGGCCGTCGAACAGCCGAATCCACGCATGTCGGGACGGACCACCCGGAACTCTGGCGTAAGGTGAGGCATCCACCCGTACCAGACCTCGCCAGACTCGGCATTTCCATGCAACAGCAGAACGGCTTCATGCCGGGTCCAGGGCGGGGCAAAGTCATCCACTTCGTAGTGCATCAACAAATCAGGGGTGACCTGGATGGTGGACATGGGGATGCTGTCAATTCGGCCGGATGCCTGCGTCTTTGATGACCTTGGCCCATTTGGCGATGTCAGACCGGATGAGGGCATCGAATTGCTCCGGAGTATTGCCGACCGGCATTGCACCA
>CAIPGJ010000282.1 GCA_903864555.1 uncultured Pseudomonadota bacterium
CCGCTGGTGGCCGGGCCCAACGGCTGCACCTTCATTGCCCTGCGCAACAAGACCGGTGATTCCGCCCCGGTGTACCTGAGCAAGCCCGGCTACAAGGAAAAGCTGAAACCCAGCAAGCGGCGCAACTGGGTCTCGCCGCACATTTCCCTGTCCACCCGCCCGCTGATGAAATTCCGCAAGGCGGTGTCCTGGGAGCCGGTGTTCCAGGCCGAGCGCATCATCGCCGATGAACTGGACGCGAAGCTGGTCCGGCTCGGTGCCGGCATGACCACCCTGGGGCCCGACCCCCAACTGGGCGGGGGCTACTACGTTTTCGTGGCCAATGGCAGCCTCGACCAGGACGGCACCGAACTGCCGCTGTGGTCGCTGGTCTTTGTCGAGCCCGCCGAAGCCGCCATCGAGATCAAGGCCGGAAAGAATGGCCTGGAGGCACTGGTGCTGCAGTTCCCCAAGGACGACGACTAGGCTTACGCCAGGGCTCATCAGCGCGGCACGCCGGCCCGGCGTGCCGTGCCCGATTTCCGCAGCGAATTTCCGACGCAAGACCGACCAGACCCAA
This sequence comes from uncultured Pseudomonadota bacterium, assembly GCA_903864555.1. Next base: position 560 of record CAIPGJ010000282.1, read on the forward strand.
CACTGAGGGACGCTCACCATGGCAACTCGAACAAGAATCATTTGCAGCCTGTTGCTGGCCGGCTTCGCAGCTGCCGGCGCTTCGCAGGCCGTGGCCCAGACGGCCTACCCGGTCAAGCCGATCCGCATCCTGGTGGGCTTTGCCCCCGGCGGCTTCACCGACCTGGCCGGCCGCATGGTGGGGCAGGGGCTGACCGATGCTTTCGGCATGCAGGTCATCGTGGAGAACCGCGCCGGCGCCAATGGCGGCATCGCGGCTGAGCAGACCGCGCGTTCCGCGCCCGATGGCTACACCTTCTACATGGCCTCGCCGGGGCACACCACCAATCCCATCCTGCAGGTGAAAACCCAGTACGACCCGATCAAGGATTTCACGCCGCTGTCGCTGTTCGCGGACATTCCCAACGTGCTGGTGGTGAATCCCGCCGTGCCGGCGCGCAACCTGAAAGAGTTGCTGCAACTGGCGCGCGACAAGCCGGTGCCCCTGACGCAGGCTTCAGCCGGTGTCGGTTCCCCCGGCCACCTGATTGGCGAGTTGCTGCAGATGCTCACCAAGGTCAAGTTCACGCATGTGCCCTACAAGGGGTCGGGCGCGCTGATGTCCGACCTGGCCGGCGGCCAGGTGGACCTCTCCTTCCCCACCACCCTGGCGGCGCTGTCACTGGTGACCTCGGGCAAGCTGCGTGCGCTGGGCATTGCCAGCGCCAAGCGTTCGCAGGTCTATCCCGATGTGCCCACCATCGCCGAAGCGGGCGTCCCCGGCTTCGAGGTGATGGGCTGGTACGGCGTGCTCGGGCCCGCGCGCATCCCCAGGGACGTGGTGGCCAAACTGAGCAGCGAAATGATGCGCCTCGCCCGCAAGCCCGACGTGCGCGCCAGCCTGCTCAAGGCCGGGGCCGAACCGGTGGGCAGTTCGGCCGAGGAGTTCGCAGCCTTCATCGTGAACGACTTCGACAAGTGGTCCAAGGTGATCAAGGCGGCGAACATCACGGCGGAGTAAGTGCAGTGAAACGAAAGCGTTGTGATTCGCCGTTTGCATCCACATGAAATCGATTGATCCCCCATGAACCCCACCGTCCTCTCCCCCAACCCCGACACCGCCTTCACCCACCCCGAAGGCGCGAAGATCCTCGAATGCTCCAATTCGGCCGATGATCCGGCCTGCTCCATTGCCTGCGCCAGCGTGGCGCCGGGCGGGACCACGCGCTGGCACCGCCTGAAGGACACCGCAGAACG
>CAIPGJ010000283.1 GCA_903864555.1 uncultured Pseudomonadota bacterium
CCTACCATGCCCCCTCCAGCAGCTGTTGCAGTTCGCCCGCGTCCCGCACCCGCCGCGGGTTGTCGCGCACGAACCAGTCTTCCATCGAGATCGCCGCCAGATGGGGCAGCGAGTCGCGCGTGACACCAATGTCGCGCAGGCGCCCGGGTATGCCCTGGGCTGCGGCAATCGAACCCAAGGCATCCACCACGACTTCGGCGGCCTCCCTGCTGTCGGCATTCAGCCCGAAGGCATCCACGAGCTTGCGCAATCCCTGCGCAGCGGCTTCCTGGTTGAAGCGGACCACATGCGGCAGCACCACGGCATTGGCCAGGCCGTTGTCGATGTGGAAGCGCGCGCTGATGGCGTGACCGAGCGGAATGGCGATGCCGGCCCCGGTGTAGTCCGTGCCGTGACCGCACAGCAGCGAAGCGAACATGAGGTCACTGCGGGCGGCAGGACTATCCCCCGCTTCGCTGCCGGCTTGCAGCAGGCGTTGCCGCAGCAGCCGCGCGGCATGCATCAGCAGGGCGTCGGAGAACGGATCCCCCGAACGTGACATCAGCCCCTCCAGGGCCATCGCCAGGGTGTTGAGGCCGGCACTCACGATGAGTTCCCGTGGTGGAGTAGCGAGCAGTTCCGGATGGACGAACACGGCCTGCGCACGCGTCTTCGGATCAAACAGCGCAAGGCGCTTGCCATCCACCGGATCGAGGACCGCGCTGCCTGCCTTCAGCGTGGCCGTCGTCGGCGTGGTGGGGATGACGAACTGCGGCAGCTTCGGTGCCAGCAGCCTGGGGCTCCTCAGCGTGCCGTTGCTGTCGCGGGCGGTGCAGAGCTTTCTCGCATCACCCTGCTCGGCCAGCAGGATGCTTGCCGCGCGTGCCGTCACGATGGCTGACCCACCGCCAAGTGCGATGACGCAATCGACGTCGAGGCGCTTCAGTTCGGCTGCCGCCGCCTCCACTGCGGGCAGTGGGCTGTGTGCCTTGACGCCCGGGTAGATGCCGGCGCAGCGCTCGCCCATGGCGGCGCGGACCAGCTCCGCCGTGCCCTCGCGAGCCAGCGATGCGCCACAGCAGATGACCGCGCGATGGCTGCCGATGCGCTCGAGTTCCCTGCCGAGCATGCCAAGGCTGTCAGGACCGCTGAAGAGGCGCAGTGCGGGCACCAGGTGCCGGAATGAAGCCAGATTGGTGGTACTCAAGGGTGCAGTGCCTCTGAAGAGAACAGGTTGACCACCTTGCGCGCAGCGATACTGCGAACACAGACCTTGCCTTGAACGGCAAGCTTGCGATCCGCTATCATCATTGCATCCGCATCATTCGAGCTGGCGCCAGTCATGCAGGCCGCTGATGGTGCGAGCAACCGGACAATCCAGGGTCGCTGATGGCTGAAAAGAAAAAACTTGCACCGGCCACACGCTCCAAACACGTGCCGCAGAACCACAGGACCATAGACCGGGTCACCCGCATCCTGGAGGAAGTGGTCTACAACCCCGGGATGACTTTCGCCGAACTGGTGCGGGCACTGGGTGCGGCCAAGAGTTCGGTGCACGGCTTCATCAGCGGGCTGCTGGCCAATGGCTGGCTGTACGAGGACAACTATCGCTTCTATCTCGGGCCTGCGGTGTTCAGCCTGACCCTGGCCAGCGGGCAGATCCGCGCCGGACTGGTGACGCATGCAGACCTGATGTCGCTGCACCAGGAAACCGGCGTGGCGGCCTTTCTGGGTGTGCGGGCCGGAGACCACCTCGTCTACATCGCCGAGGCAGGCAGCGAACAGGTCCCGGGCTTTGCCGCACAGTCGAACATCCGCCGCGTGCTGCTCGCAACAGCCGGGGGCAAGGCCCTGCTGGCCGCACGCCCGGACATCGAGCGCGCGGGCTTCCTGCGCCGCCAGCGCGCCCACGACCCGGCGCTGGTGGACCGTTTCCTGGAAGAGTTCGAAGGTATACACAAGACAGGCATCGCCAGCAATTCGCGCCTGCGCGGAAGCCAGTACGCCATTGCCACGGCCGTGTACAACCAGTCGGGCGAAGCGGTGGCGGCAGTCACGCTGGTGGGACCGACGGCCAGGCTGCAGCCGCGGGCGAAGAAGCTGGGGCAGTTGCTGTTGCGTCATGTCGGCGTCTGGTCGCAGCGCTCGGTCAAGGCACGCGAGCCCATCTGACCCCAGGAACGCAGGTTCCGCACCGCAGAGGAAATCTGCGTCAAGCATCCTCGCATCCGGAGCGTCGATCAAGGCTGCCTCAGCGCCCGGTGTAACGGGGCGTGCGCCTTTCCAGCAACGCCGCCACTGCTTCCTTCTGGTCTGCGGTGCTCTGCACGATGCCCTGGAAGGCGGCGGACAGCTCCAGGCAATCCGCCAGCGTCATGTCCTGGGACTTGCGCAGCAGCCGCTTGTTGAGCCGCACGCTGCGCGGCGGGAAGGCGGCGATGGTGCGTGCCATCTCCAGCGCGGCGTCCACCAACCCTTCCTTGTCGACCACATGGGTGACCAGGCCCCATTCCCTCGCCTCCGTCGCATTGAGCGTGCGGCAGGTCAGCGCCAGCTCCATCGCTCGCGGCAGTCCGATGACCCGCGGCAGGAACCAGGCCCCACCGTCCCCGGAAACCAGGCCGACTCGCAGGAAGCTCTCGGCAAACTTTGCATCCGTGGCCGCGATGCGGATGTCGCACATGCAGGCAAGGTCACAACCAGCCCCGATGGCCGCACCCTGCACCGCGGCAATCACCGGCACGTCCAGCTCATGGAACAGCTTCGGGATGACCTGCACGCCGTTGCGAAAGCCCTCCTGCATCTGGTGCGCGGTGCCGGCAAACATGGGATCGGTGCCGTCACGCATGTCCTTGATGTTGCCCCCGGAGCAGAAGCCGTCGCCGGCCGCGGCGAGCACAATGCAGCTCAGCGTCTCGTCGGCATTGGCGCTGCCGAGGAAGGCAGCCAGTTCACTCACGACCTGCGGCGAAAGCGCGTTGCGGGTGGCTGGGTCGTTCAGCGTCACCAGTGCGACCGCACCCTGGCGCTCGACAAGAACCTTGGCTTCCGTGTTCATATGCTCTGTTTCCTTCCAGGGGTCATGGGGTCATCACACGCATCAGCTCGGCGATGTCCGCCAGCGTTTCAAGGCGGCCGACGGTCTGGATGAGGCGCCCGCCGGTGTCCGGCGCCAGAGGCACGGCGACGTAGGTGGCGCAATCCATCGTCTTGGCGGAAAACTCCGCTTCGGTCATCATGTTTTTCGGATGACCTTTGGGATAGTCCACCTGCGTCTCCACCGTCTGGCCGTCACGGAATGTCACGGTCACTTTGGCCGGCGGCACGAAGCGGCTCCAGACGCGGTCGATTTCCTCGTCAACATAGGGCTTCACTTTCGCCGCCAACGCAAGGATATCGGCGCGCTGCAGGCCCTCGTCGGTAAAATGGCGCATCCCCAGCGGACCATCGATCCACGCAGCCGCCACTGTATACGGAATGCTGAACTGTGCCTCGACGATGGTGCGCGGGGCAAGGCGCACCGCCTCGGGCACGCACACCATCTGGTAACCCGGCCCGGTCACCCCGACGCGTATGGACTCGATGTCGCTGGCAGGACGCGGCGCCTTCGCGCGCAGCGCCAGTGCGGCATCGATGGCGGTGTGGGTGTCGCGGCAGCAGGGATAGGGCTTGTAGCTGAGGTTCAGCAGCTCGAAGCGGCTGCCCAGGTCACGGCGCACGATGGCGGCATCGACACGGTCCTGGAGATAGACGTGGAAGAAACCATCCGCGCCCTCGAACACGCCCTGCGCACCGCGGATGCCACGCTTGGCCAGTTGCACCGCCACCACCGCCGCCTGGGCGGCAAGGCCCGGCTGCAGCCGCTTCATCAGCGAGGCATCCCGCGTGACCTGGTGGTTGCCCGCCACCGAGCTGTAGACGATGCCGAAAGCATTGAGCATCTGCTCGGGCGTGAGTCCGAACGCCCGGCCGGCAGCCGCGGTGGCGCCGAAGTACCCCAGCAGGGAGGAATAGATGAAACCGCTTTCGGTGATGGCGACCTGGGTGGCGATGCCCAGACGGCAGGTCACCTCCAGCCCCGCGGCGACGGCGGCGATCAGGTCAGCGCCGGACACCTTGCCGCGCAATTGGGCTGCCGCGATGGCCGCGGGCACGGCAGACACGCCGGCATGCAGCATGGCGGCATCGTGGGTGTCATCGTAATCACGTGCATGCGACATGCCGCTGTTGACCCAGGCGGCGTGGTGGGCGGGATACTTGCCGCCCAGCACGAACATGTCCGCCTGCGCAGCACCGCCCCATTCCTGCACCAGTCCCGAAAGCTCCGGAATCGCCTTGGCCGATGACCCGGCGAGGGCACACGACAGGGTATCGAGGATGTTGGCCTTGACGGCCTCGATCACCGCAATATCAAGCTTTGTGGCATCGATGCCGGCAGCAAAATTCGAAAGCTCGATCACCAGATCGGGCAGGCCGGCCTGGGCCTTGCTGGCAACTGCGGCGGCTGAGCTCATGTGCGGGTCCTCATGACAATGTGGAGATGCTGGAGACCTGCTGCCCGCACGCCTGAGCGGCAAGCGCGGCCTTGTCGACTTTGCCGGCTTCGTTGACCGGCAGTGCTTGCTTCTGAATGCGCCAGCGGCTGGGCACTGCGAAAGACGCCAGTTTCCCCCGCAACAGCTCTCTGAGTTGCTCCTGCGTAAGCTCGTCGGTTCGTTCGCCGTCGACCACGACGACCGCCATCACCTCCTCGCCCAGGTCGGCATGCGGCACGCCGAACACCGCCGCCTCGACCACGCCGGGAATCGCCATGAGCGCTCGCTCTATCGCCACCGGCGCGATGTTCTCCCCGCCGCGAATGATCATGTCCTTGCAGCGCCCGGTGATCCAGAGGTTGCCCTTGTCGTCCAGGCGCCCGAGGTCGCCAGTATGCAGCCAGCCGTCCGCATCAATGGGCGTCTCATCCAGGCCGAAGTAGCCCGACATCTGTGTCGGGGAGCGCAGCAGGACTTCCGCATCGGGCAGTCCGGGGTGGGCCAGCAGCCTGATCTCGACGCAGGGGAAAGGCCGGCCGGTGGAGCCCAGCAGTTCGACGTTCTCCGAGCCTGCCGCCGCAGTGGCCTGGCCACCGTTCTCCGTCAGCCCGTAGCCCGTGGGTATGCGGGGGCTGACGCTGGGCAAGGATGCGCAGATGCGGCGCATCAGCTCCGCGTGCACCGGCGCGCCACCGATGCTGATGGACTTCAGGCTGGACAGATCCCGGCGCGACACTTCCGGATGGTCCAGCAGCCGGGACACCATGGTGGGCACGGCGTTCCAGCGCTTGACGCGATGGCGCTCGATGCATTCGAGCACCTCGGCGGGATCAAAGCGCCCGCGCAGCAGCACCAGCGTGTCGCCGACGATCACCGCCCGCAGCAGGCCCTGCATGCTGCCTACATGAAACAAGGGACCGGTGATCAGGGTGACATCGCAGGCAGAAGCATCCACCTGATGGGGCAGCTTGCGCGTGACATGCAGCGTCATGTGCAGGCGGGCCAGCACGGCCCGGTGCGACAGCACAACGGCCTTGGGCCGGCCCGAGGTGCCGGAAGTGAAGATGATGAGGGCGGTGTCTTCCTCGTCCCGCTTCAGATCCCCTTCAAGCGGGACTGAGTGCATGCTTGCGGCGGTGCCGGGAAGGGCCCAGGGACCGCAGCGCCAGCCCGCAGGCACCTTGCTGGCGGCATGCGCGTCGGCAAGCACCAGCGCTGGCTGCAGGGCAGTCAATGCGTCGGCTACTTCTGCGGCGCTCCACCATGCATTGGCCAACACCGGCACGGCACCGGCATGCAGGCAGGCCCAGAAATTAGCCACCCATTCCGGGCTGTTCCAGGCAAGGATGAGAATGCGGTCACCGCGCTGCACACCCTGGTCTGCCAGCTCGGCGGCCCTGGCCAGGGCTGCCTGATGCAGGTCGGCGAAGGTGAACACTCGTTCGCCATGGATGATGTGCGGCCGCGTGCCCCAGCCGCCGGCGAAGGCCAGCAGGTCCTCCACCCGGCGCGGACGCTCGGTGTACATGCGGTAGGGCACGCCCTTGATCACCTCCACGGCGATCTGGTCACCCCAGCGCGCTGTCGTCGCTGCCATCAACTGCTCTCCTCCTGCCTGCCTGTCTGCCTGCTTCCGCCGGATGTGCCCCCGGCCTCGATTCCCTGGGTCTTGCCGGTGTCGCCGGGACGTTTCAGGCCCCGATCACACCCTGTTGCCGCAATTCGGCCAGTTCAGCCTCGCCCAGCCCGCATAGCTCGGCGAGGACCTCGTTAGTGTGCTCACCCAGGCCTGGCGGCGGGCTGAGCGGCCGCATGGCCGAGCCCTCGTAGCGCATCGGGCTGTTGGGCAGGGCCACGGTACCGGCCTCGGTGACATGCTCGGTCAGGAAGCCACGGGCGCGCAGGTGCGGGTCCTCCAGCACTTCGTTGATATTGCGCAGCGGCGCCGAGGGCACGCGGTACTGCTGGCACATTTCGGTGATCTGCTCGCGGGTGTGCCTGCCCGTCCAGGCGGCGATTTCTCCGGTCAGTTCCTCGATACGCGCGATGCGACCGTGCAAACCGCGCAGCGACAGGTCATCGCGCAGGTCGGCACGCCCCATGGCCTCGGTCAGCTTCAGCCAGTGGTCATCGGTGGCGCAGACGATGGCGCACCAGCCGTCGGACGCCTCGAAGGTGTCGAAGGGCACATAGGAATCGGCGACGTGGCGGTTGCCGGTGCGCTGCGGCACGGTGTTGCTGGCATACACATGGCCGGCCGAAGGCAGCAGGGTCGCGTACAGGGATTCGAGCATGGACACTTCGATGGCGCGGCCACGGCCATTGCGCTCGCGCTCGAACAGCGCGGTGACGATGGCGCCGTAGAGG
>CAIPGJ010000284.1 GCA_903864555.1 uncultured Pseudomonadota bacterium
CATGGTGGTTGAGCTTTCTTCGGTTCAGGTTGAGGATGTCGAGAACCCGCATTCTGGGCCCACGACTGCTTCAACCACCAACTCAACCTTCAACTACGCTCGGGACATCCTCCCGCTTCTCGTTCGTTCATTCTTCAATGCTCCATCTGTCGCCTATATTGGCGACAGATGAGTAAAGGTAAAAGATGATGGAGCTTCTTATCTTTCGGCAAAAACAGATCTTATTGTGTCCTGGATGGCTTCAGCAGCCGCACGAGGATCAGGCGCCTGTCGTATCGGTCTTCCAACTACTATGTAGTCGGCGCCATTAAGGAACGCTTGCCTGACATCTACCGTCCTTTTCTGATCATCAGCGGGGCGGTTCTCCACAGGGCGGATTCCAGGGGTAATCACCAATAATCTCTGACCCAGTTCACGCTTCAAGGCTGGCGCTTCCAGGCCAGATGAAATGACGCCGTCACAACCAGCCTCTAGTGCCCTGCGTGCCCGGGACAGGACAAGTTTCTCGACATCGCACTGAAAACCCAGATCATCGAGATCCCCCCTGTCTAGACTGGTCAATGCAGTGACTGCCAGAATTTTCACTTCCCCCTTGTCTGCGCCGGCCGCCTCAAGAATGGCCTGATTTCCGTGCACAGTAGCAAAAGTAACGCCACGATTACGCAAGCCACGAACAGCCGCCCTCACAGTTTCAGGTACGTCAAAAAACTTCAGATCGACAAATACCTTGTTACCCCGCCGTACCAGCCATTCAACAAGCTCAAAATAGCCGCCAGACATGAATAGCTCAAGACCGACCTTGTAGAAACATGCAGCATCTCCCAATAGCTCCACCAGCACCTTAGCCTCATCTGCCGAAGGCACATCAAGGGCGACAATAAGTCGCTCTCGATCGGGGATGAATTTTGGAGAGTCAGATGTCATGATTAGGGTCCGGAATCTGCAGATAACGAGATTTTACTATTCTCCAGGCGTTCGAATTTGAAGCCGTCGGTGCAGACGAATTCAGATTGCCCACTCATCTACGATAACTTCGTGAAGACTCATCTGAAGCGCCTGATCCATCTGCAAGCCAACTTTGTTCATCAGAGAAGACAGCGAATCGTATGCAGGCTCCCTGGATAGACTTTCAGGGTTCGCCAGATAACTCCTTGCAATATCAGCAATCTTGTTGGACGGCGGATCACATAGCAGTGTCCACCCCCCGTTCTCAAGCCTTCCAACCCATCCATGCCTGGGCAGCCGGCTGAAGGAACGCAAGCAGGATCTCATGGACAACCCCGAGCTGCTGGAACAGGCTGCTGGCGCAACACGCAGGAGCAAACCCAGCGCCGACAGCCAGGCACGATCACAGCGTTAGGCAGGGGACCTTCGCGACCCGGGGGCCCTCCCGAGACACCCCGCGCGCAGGCTCACCGTCGCGCGCGGGGTGGCGCACCACGCGATAGCCATCGGGCGCATCGACCGCTATAGCCCGAGAATTCGCTTGGCAATGATATTGCGCTGCACCTCGTTCGAGCCTCCAACTATCGAGACGGCGCGACTGTAATAATAAGCAGCGGCAATCCCAGGAGGCCATTCCGGACCAATCGCCTCATCAGCGGCTGCCAGGAAATCTTCCTGCTTTGCCAGGGCGAGTGGACCAGCCACTTCCATCAGAAGTTCGGCAGTCAATTGCTGCAGCTCCCCTCCTTTTAACTTCAGGATGCTCGCTCTGGGATCCTGTTTGATTTCGTTTCTTTTCAGTTGGTCTGCAACGATCCGCATATTGGTAATTTCAGTGGCTTTGAGATCAATTTCCAGAGCAGCCAGCCTTTCCCGAAAGCGAGAATTTTCAGCCAGCGTCTCATCGCCAACCATCACCTGTCCAGCCAGGGACTTCGCACGTTCAATACGGCCAGTCGCAAGACCTATGCGCGCGACGTTGATTCTTGAATTGCCCATCAAGAATTTCGCATAATCCCACCCTTTATTCTCCTCGCCTATCCGATTGCTGACCGGGACGATGACCTTGTCAAAAAATATCTCGTTCACCCGATGTCCGCCCATGATGTGGACTGGACGAATCGTAATGCCCGGTGACTTCAGGTCCATCAACAAATAGCTGATTCCCTTTTGCTTCCTGGCGTTATCGTCAGTGCGAACCAGGCAAAACATCCAATTCGCCCTGTGGCCCTGGGTTGTCCATAGCTTCTGACCGCTTACTTCATAAAACTCTCCATTACGAACAGCTCTCGTTTTGAGCGAGGCAAGATCCGATCCGGAATCTGGCTCAGAGAAGCCCTGGCAGAACCAGTAATCAAGGTTTCTGATTTTGGGCAGGAACCGCTGTTTTTGCTCCTCCGTGCCAAAGGCGATGATGACTGGACCGACTTGCGCGGTGTTATGGTTTTCTGGCAAGAGCGCTGGAAAACGCAGGAGTTCCTCATTGAATATATAAAGCTGGCTGGCACTCCACCCTCTGCCGCCCCACTGTGTTGGCCAATGCGGCACAGCGAGGCCATTTTGGTCAAGAATGCGCTGCCAATTCACGTAGTCTTCATGTTCCAAGTGTTGACCAAGCTCAAGCTTCCGGCGCAGTGCAGAGGGCTGCTTGGCCCTGCAGAATTCCCTGATTTCGGCGCGCAGCAACAGATCGTTCTCGGAAAAGCGCAAATCCATGGTCGTATCCTATTCGAATGAAACTCTGATCAAGTCTTGAATCGAGAATCGTCGTTCAAATGTTTCTCTGAAGTGAGGTATACCCAAGGGGGCCTAGCCCACTTGTTCAGTCCATCCCTGATAAAACACTCAAAAAGTTCCCATTCAAGGAAATAGGCAAACAGTGTTTCTGCTGAAGTGGGATATGCAAGGGAAGCGGTTACGAGTCTGAGCCCGCTTGTTCTTCCTTAATCTCAGGGTCTTGTTCGCCGGTCCTGACATGCGGCGCCTTCAGCTAAGGTTCTACCTTCGCTCCGCTCCAGCTCGCTCCGTCGATTGGAGACGAATCTTCACTTGCCAAGCTGTGCAAATCCCTGACGCCAGTTCTCATGCCCTTACTTGGGCACTATTCCCGCTTCTTTCAGAACCCGGCCCAAGTGAGCAACCTCATGTTGAATTCTCGCCCTGAGTTCTTCGGCTGTACTCCCTACCGGGTCCAGCCCTGCAGCAAGTAACTGTGCCTTTCCCTCGGGGCTGGCGATGAACCTCACGACTTCGCTATTGAGCCGCTTGATGATCGCATCAGGCGTTTTTGCAGGCGCAAACATGCCCACTATCGCAGCCGACTCATAACCAGGCAAACCGGAAGCCGCCATCGTATCCAGGCCCGGCGTCAAGGCAGAAGGACTCAGGCTCGTAACGGCCAGCGCTTTGACCTTCCCGGCCTTCCACTGCGGCATGCCCAAGGGCACGGAAGTAAACATGAGATGCACTCTTCCACTCATTATGTCCGTCATTGCCTGACCCACCGCCTTGTAGGAGACTCGAGCCACATCGACGCCCGCCATCGATTTGAACAGCTCACCGGCCAAGTGCGAAGCGGAGGCGGTACCGGGTGTGCCATAGTTGAGCACACCAGGCTTCTGCTTGGCCAGGGTGATCAACTCCTTAAGGGATTCAACAGGCAAAGATGGGGACACTATCAACATCTGTGGTGAGATCCCGACAAGGGTGATCGGCGAGAAGTCTCCCAGAGGATCGAAGGGTACGTCAGATTGAAAGAACTGGGTCACCCACAAGGCATTGGTTGATATCAGCAAGGTGTGGCCGTCTGGCTTAGCCCTGAAAACGCCTATTCCTGGAAGGACACCAGTTCCTCGATTCTCGACGATCACCGGATAAGAAAAATTCTTGCCTACCCCATGGGCGACGATACGAGAAATGACATCGCCGGACCCACCTGATCCAGTTGTCAGGATTCGAATGGGCTCACTGGGATAGGTTTGCGCGACGCTGATGTTCTGATGTAGCACACCAACCAACAGCAGCAGAATGAAAACCAATGTGTGAAACATGATTTGCTCCTCCAAAGTATCCTGACATTGTCGTCCTGGACAACTGAAAAGCCGGTCTCAATCCGATGTGACTGATAGAGGTAAGCCCCGTCTTGCCGGTGGACTCACCAAGGCCTGATCTTTCGAAGGTCTGCAGAAATTTCAATTCTTCGCCGGAAGAAAGCAAATTCATGCTGAAAGATTACCAGAGCTTTCGCCATACCGGGCACGGTCAACATTGGCCGAGACCGGACTGCTACTCCTGCAGCCGGATGCCGTTGTCGTCCACCACCTTCTGCCAGCGCGCTGTCTCGGTGGCGATGAGCTGGCGGAACTGCGCTGGCGTGCTGCCCACTGCGGTGCTGCCCTCGGCCTCCAGGGCGGCCACCACCTCGGGCACCCGCGCAACCCTGGCGAAGGCCTCGCTCAGCTTGTTGACGATGGCCGGTGGTGTTCCCGCCGAGGCGATGAAGCCGATCCAGTTCGAGTAGTTGTAGCCAGGCACACCCTGCTCGGCCACAGTGGGCACCTCCGGCATCAGCCGGGAACGCTTGTCGTTGAGGATGGCAATGGGCCGCACCTTGCCCTGGCGGATGATGGGCAGGGCCGCCACCAGCGTGCCCGAAGCCACATCGACGCGCCCGGCCACCAGTTCCAGCAGCAACGGCCCGGTGCCCTTGTAAGGAATGAAGGTGACCCGGGTGCCGGTGGCGCCATGCATCCAGGCGCCCGCCAGATGGGTGATGCTGCCCGCGCCGGTGGTGCCATAGTTGATCTTGCCCGGGTTGGCACGCGCATGGGCGATGTACTCGGGGAAGCTCTTCACCGGGAAGGACACCGGCACCTGCAGCACCGAGGTGCGCTCGCTCATCAGCGACACCGGAGCGAAGTCCTTCACCACATCGAAGCTCAAATCCTTGTAGAACGAGGGGAACACGGTGAAGCCGGCTGACACCACCATCAGCGTGTAACCATCGGGTTTCGCCCGCGCCACCAGCGCCGCGCCGATGGTGCCCGAGGCACCCGGCTTGAAATCCAGCACGAAGGACTGGCCCAGCATGGCGCCGATACGCGGGGTGTACAGGCGCGCTTCCAGGTCGATGGGACCGCCCGCCGCAATGCCCGCCACCACCATCACCGGCCGCGCCGGGTAGCCATCGGCCGCCTGCGCCTTCGCCGCGGGCGCCCAGCCTGTCGCTCCCGCGCCAAGGGTCATGGTCATAGTCAGTGCTGCAACAGCCCGGGGCGTCATCAGACAGGTCTCAAACCAGCAGGTCTTCATGGGCATGCCTTCGTTCGTCGGTGACCGTGGAAACCCAAGCTTAGGCGCGCAATCCATCAGAGTAAAATAGCATCTGGTGATCCTCCCATCACAAATCATGATGTGACCGCGCTGCCGGCGCGGGGTGAATGGCGTGGCACCCGCTTCGCAACAGACGCCCGGGCCCCATGGAAATCCGCCAGCTCCGCTACTTCGCCCGCACCTTCGAGATGGGCAACATCACGCGTGCCGCCGCGGCGCTGTCCATCGTGCAACCAGCGCTGAGCCAGCAGCTGTTGCGCCTGGAGAACGAATTAGGCGTGCGCCTGCTGGTGCGCTCCTCCAAGGGCATCGTCCCCACCGAGGCAGGCCGGGTGTTCTACCAGTACGTGCGCTCCGTGCTGCGCCAGCTGGAGCATGCTCGCTCGGCCGTGCAGCTGAAGTCCTCGTCCTCGCCCATGCCGCTGGTGGGCGCGGTGACCATGGGTCTTGCCCCGACCACCGCCTCGGCCATCGGCTTCAATCTGCTGCAGGTGTTTCGCGACAAGCATCCCGGGGTGGTGCTCAATATCGTCGAGGCCTTCGCCGGTGACCTGGAGAAGATGCTGCTCTCGCGCAAGCTCGACCTGGCCATTCTGTTCTCACCCAAGCTGCCGCGCGACATCGAGCGCACCCACATGGTCGACGAGCGCATCTACCTCATCCTCAAGAAGAAGCGCGGCACACGCGTGCCGCCGCAAGTGAGCCTGCGCGAGGCGGCCACCCACCCGCTGGTGCTGCCCACGCGCCTGCATGGCTTTCGCCAGACGCTGGACAACGCCATGGCGCAGCAGCGACTGCGCCCCAACATCGTCGCCGAGGTGGACTCGGTGAGCGTGCTCATGGAATGCGTGGCCCACGGCCTGGCCGGCACCATACAGCCCTGGTCGGCCGTACACCGCATTGCCGGCGAAGTGAGCCATGCGGAAATCATCGACCGCGACCTGTTCCGGCCGAACTTCCTGTGCTCGCTCTCCTCCGAGCTGCTGTCGCCGGTGGCCAGCGTGGCCCGCGACCTGATCCGCGATGAGACCCTCAAGCTGGTGGCGGGCGACGGGTGGACAGGCATGGCGGCTGCAAGACCCGCCAGACCGACGAGGAAAGTGGCCAACCCGCGCAGGAAGGCCGACCATCACCCCGGCTGATAGGGGCATCAGCATTCCATATTGGTGACAAATGTGGCGGGCGCTTAAGCTGCCGACAGTCGCAAGGAGATGTCCATGCCCCACTTCAACTTCACCGTCCGCTTCATGCACAGACTGGCTGCCTGCACAGCTGGCGCGCTGCTCGCCACCACCGCCTGGTCCCAGGCTTATCCGACCCGGCCTGTCACCCTGATTGCCGCCGAAGCCGGCGGTGCCAACGACATCCCCGCCCGGCTGATCGCCCAGGCCCTGTCGGGCCGGCTCGGCCAGCAGTTCGTCGTGGTGAACCGGCCCGGCGGCGTGGTCGCCGGCGGCCTGCTGGCGAAGGCCGCGCCCGACGGCCACACCCTGATGTTCTACGGCAGCAGCATCTGGCTGCTGCCCTTCCTGCAGGATGGCGTGACCTGGGATCCGGCGAAGGATTTCGCCCCCATCACCCTCTCGTCCAGCTCACCCAACATGCTGGTGGTGAACAACGAGCTGCCGGTGGCCACGGTGCAGGAACTGATTGCCCTCGCCAAAGCCAGGCCCGGCCAGCTCAATTACGGTACCGCCTCGGCGGGCTCGGGCAACCACCTGGCGGCGGAACTGTTCAAGATCATGGGTGGGGTGAATGTGGTGGGCGTGAAGTACAAGGGTGCCGCCCTGGCGCTCAATGACCTCATGGCCGGACGCCTGCAGTTCATGTTCCCCGCGGCCGCCTCGGTGAGCGGCCACATCAAGACCGGCAAGGTCAAGGCCCTGGCCGTCACCAGCCTCAAGCCCTCGCCACTGGCGCCGGGCCTGCCGACCGTGGCGTCCGCCGGACTGGCCGGCTACGAATCCCGCCAGGTGCACGGCATCTTCGCCACCGGCGGCACGCCCGCCTCCATCATCAATCGCCTGAACCAGGAAATCATCGCCTACCTCTC
>CAIPGJ010000285.1 GCA_903864555.1 uncultured Pseudomonadota bacterium
CCCTGAGTGTCCTCCGGTGCTTCCCCTCTGCAAGGCAACAGCCGTGCGCAGGGTTCATGCAATGTCGGCAAAAGGCCATGACAATGAAACCAGCTTGGTTGGCCATAATCCCCCCGCTGGCCTGCGGCCAGTCGGCCCCCTTTGACAAGGGGGTTTACACCACTGGACCTGCCAAGCTTGCTGTCAATGCATCCCCGGAAATTGACGAAGAACCTTTGACAAGGGGGTAAACCCCGCCGGGCCTGCCACGCTTGCTGTTCCCTGCAGCGACCACCCGACTGCAACGCGCCGGCCCTCCGACTCAATCCGCCTTGATGTTGTTCTCGCGGATGATCCTGCCCCACTTGGCCACTTCGATGCGCAGCATCTCGGCGAACTGCTCGGGGGTGTTGCCCACGGGCAGCGAGCCCTGGGTGAGCATGCGTGCGACGTTTTCGGGGGAGTGCACGATTTTCACCAGTTCGCTGTGGACCCGGTTGACGATGGGGCGCGGCGTGCCGGCGGGGGCCATCAGCCCCTTGAAGTTGCTTGAATCGAATCCGGGAAAGCCCTGCTCGTCGATGGTGGGCACATCGGGCAGGCTGGGCAGGCGCCGCGAGCTGGCAAAGCCCAGGGCGCGCAGCTTGCCGGATTTGATGTGCGGCGTGACCACGCCGGGGTTGGTGAGCACGAGGTCGTTCTCGCCACCCAGGGTGCCGGCAATGGCCGGCCCTGCGCCCTTGTAGGCCACCGGCAGCACCTTGATCTTCGCCTCCTCCATGAGCTGGAAGATGGACAGGTGACTGCCCGCGCCGCTGCCGGACTGGGCCCAGTTGATCTTGCCGGGGTGGGCGCGGGCATAGGCAATGAGTTCCTGCATGGTCTTGGGCGGGAAGCCCGGATGGCTCACCAGGATGTTGGGCGTGGTGTCGAACTGGATGATGGGCTGGAAGTCCTTCACCGGGTCGTAGCTGATCTTGTCGTTGAGCAGCGTCGCAAACACATGCGTGTTGCCGGCGGCGACGAGGAAGGTGTAGCCGTCCGGTGCCGAGCGGGCGACAGACTCCGCGCCGATCAGACCGCCGCCACCACCGCGATTTTCATAGAGGATGGGCTGGCCCAGCACTTCGGCCAATTTGACCGAGATGGGGCGCACGATCAGGTCGGTGCCGCCGCCAGCGGCATAGGGGACTATCCAGCGCATCGGCTTGGCGGGGTAACTCCCCTGCGCCATCGCTGCGGTGGGCAAGGATGCTGCAAGCACTATGGCGGCGACTGACGCCGCTTGATGGATGCGATTCATGCGGGCTCCTCGGGTGGCCTGGGCAATGGTGTCGGTGCGGCTTCATGCCTTGCCGGCCGCGACTCGATGGCTGCGATGTTACGGGATTGACGCTGCGAAGGGATGGGCCACGACCGAAACGGTGGCCGGACAGTCCTTGTTCCCCGGGGGTATTGTGAAAGAGGCCGGAACTGCCTGCGCAGTTCCGGCCTCTTGCTGTCGGCCTTGATAGTGGCCAGGCCGCCCGGTGTCTTTCGCCGAAGCTCAGTTGCCCGGCTGGATGTTGGCCTCGCGCACCACCTTGCCCCACAGCACCTGCTCGTCGCGCAGGAATTTGGCGAACTCTTCGACGGTGGCGCCTTGTGCGATGGCGCCGGCCGCTGCGAACTTCTCCTTCACCGCGGACTGGCCCAGCGCCTTGTTCACTGCGCCATTCAGCTTGTTGACCACATCGGTTGGGGTGCCGCGCGGTGCGGCCATGCCGGTGTAGGTGACCGAACGCTGGCCGGGGAAGCCGGCCTCTTCCAGTGTGGGGACATCGGCCAAGTCAGGCGCACGCCGCGGGCTGGTCACCGCCAGCGCGCGGAACTTGCCGCTCTTGATATGGGGCAGGGACGAGGTGAGCTGGTCGAAGGCGCCCTGGAACTGGCCACCGAGCAGGTCGGTGATCAGGGGCGCATTGCCCTTGTAGTGCACCAGGTTGAATTTGGTCCCGGTGGCGCTCATGAACAGTTCCACGGCCAGGTGGTTGATGGAGCCGCCGCTTGGCGTGGCCACCGTGACGACGCCGGGCTGCTTCTTCGCCATCGCGACGAGATCCTGCATGTTGCGCGCGGGCACGCTGGCATTGACCACGACCACCATGGGCGTGATGGCCAGGCTGCTGATGGCGGCGAGGTCCTTCACCGGGTCGTAGGGGGCATTGGGATAGACCAGCGGGCTCAGGGTCAGCACCGAATTGGAGCCCACCAGCAGCGTGTAGCCATCCGGCTTGGACTTGGCGGCAAACTCGCCACCGATCAGGCCGCTGGCGCCAGGCTTGTTGTCCACCAGGAAAGGCTGGTTCCATTCGGCCTGCAGCGCGCCACCGATGATGCGCGCGCCAATGTCCACATTGCCTCCGGGCGGGAAGGGCACGACGATGCGCACGGGCTTGTCAGGGTAGGACTGGGCCTGCACGGCGAAGGCGGCGGAGGCCAGGGCGGCGGCGATGCCGAACCGGGTGATGACGGGGATGGCTTTGTTCATGTGAGGCTCCTCGGATGGGGCCCGCGGTTATTGTGTGGGCGTGCGGGCTGGGGTGGATGGTAAGGGCGGGGGGCGGGAGGGTCAATCCGTCCGGAATCCGGTCGGGATGCCCCCGGTTCGCTCGTCATTTGTCATACTGCGCCATCCCAAGGAGGCGCACCATGATCACCCTTCGCCAATCGCAGGACCGCGGCCACGCTGACCACGGCTGGCTCGAGAGCTACCACTCGTTTTCCTTCGCGGGCTACCACGACCCGGCCCATATGGGCTGGGGCAACCTGCGCGTCATCAACGAAGACCGCGTCGCCGCCGGGAAAGGCTTCGGCAAGCATGGCCACCGCGACATGGAGATCATCAGCTACGTGCTCTCGGGCGAGCTGGCCCACCAGGACAGCATGGGCAACGTCAAGGGCATCCCGCCCGGGGACGTGCAGCGCATGAGCGCGGGCACCGGCGTGATGCACAGCGAGTTCAATCACGCCAAGGACCAGACCACCCACTTCCTGCAGATCTGGATCGAACCGGATGTGACGGGCATCGCGCCCGGCTACGAGCAGAAGACCATCCCGGTCGTGCAGAAGCGCGGGCGGCTGCGCCTGATTGCCTCGCCCGATGGTGCAGAAGATTCAGTGGTGATCCATGCCGATGCCAGGCTGCATGCCGGCCTGTTCGATGGCGGGGAGAAAGCCGAGCTTGCCATCGACCAGGCGCGCAAGGCCTATGTACATCTGGTGCGCGGTGGGCTGCAGGTCAACGGGCAGCGACTGTCTGCCGGTGATGCGCTGCTGATGGAGAACGAGGGCAGGATCGTGCTCTCAGGGGGAGACGACGCCGAAGTGCTGGTGTTCGATCTGCAGGCCTGAGGGACGGGGCTGCTTCACCCGACAGCGCTGGTATTGGTTTACCCCCTTGTTAAAGGGGGCC
>CAIPGJ010000286.1 GCA_903864555.1 uncultured Pseudomonadota bacterium
CGAAGGCCGCCCCACCACCGACCCGCATGAGGTGCACTTCATCAAGACCCTGGCCGGCCACAAGGGCTTTGCCCTGGCGCTGGCCATGCAGTCGCTGGGCGTGTTCGCCGGCTCCGGCTCCGACAGCGAAAAGGTCTACGGCTACACCTTCATCACCATCAAACCCGAACTGCTGATGCCGCTGGACGAGTTCCGCCGCGACATGAGCAAGATGCTGGCCGAAGTGAAGGCGGTGAAGAAGCAACCCGGCGTGGACAACATCCGGCTGCCCTCGGAAAATTCATACGCCACACGCCGCCGACTGCTGAAGGAAGGCCTCGAGATCGACCTGAAGATCCACAAGGCGCTGCTGGCGATTCCGAAGGGCTCGCTGCCGGAGCAGGTGTAACGGGGAAGCCGGAGCACTGCAAAGTTCACAGTCAACGGTCGATGCTTGGTGTCCGCGCTTGTCAAAGGCGGCAGACTTGGTCGTCAAGACGAGTACAGCGTTTTCATCATCAGGTCGGGGTGCCCCTGCTTCGTGGACCCTTTCGAGGGTCTGGGGTGTCCTTGCACGAGACAGACTGGGGGCTTGCCCCCTAGCGCAACAGGAACCAGCCCACCCCTGCCAGCACCAGCATCAGCACCACCCATCCCGCTGCACTGCCGGCACGCGGTTCTTCGCCCGGCGAGAGGCCCTGCCGGTCAGCGCCAGTACCACCTGGGACGCTGTGGGCATCGATCCAGGCCTTGGCGTCCTTCAGGCCGAGGCCGCCGTGTTCGCGCAGCAGCTTGATGGCCTCCACGGTGCGGCCCTGCTGCAGGGCTTCCACCACGGAGGCAGGTACCGTCTTCGCGCCACCCGGTGATTGCGTGTAGCTCACCGAGGCCGCAGCCCCGCGGGCATGCGCATCGATCAGGTCCTTGGCCGACTTCAGGTCCATGCCGGTGGCCTCGCGCAGGAGGCGTATCGCATCGATGGTCCTGCCGCTGCGGATGGCGTCCAGCACCTGCGGCGGCAGCGGGGTGGCGGTTTGGTTCATGTCGGCAGTCCTCGAGGGTCCGGCTCGCCGGACAGATGGGGTGGCCGGGCGGGCCTCAACGGTACTTCGCCGCGGTGATGAACTGCTGGAAGGTTTCGCACCAGATGATGATGCTGTTGTAGGCGGCCACGTCGATGCCCTCGGGCACGGCCATGATGAAACCATGAAAGCCGCGCACATCACCCAGGCGCACCATGCCGGCTTTCAGGCGATGGAAGTCCGCTTCGGTTTCGACGAACTGCGGCGAGAGGTAGAGCTTGTAATCAGGCCCCGGTGCGAGCCGCCCTTCGAAGGCGATGCGCTTCGGCCCCACGGCCACCGTGCCCTCGCCCCAGTGCAGCCAGTCGCTGTCCGCGAGATCGCGTGTGATGCGCGCCTGCCAGCGCCCCTCCGCCATGGTGATGGCCATGGCCTCGGCCGGGGGCGCCGCCGGGGCCACCAGGATGGGCAGGACGTAGATGCCCAGCACAAAGCCCGCGGCCAGCACCGCCGCGTGCGAGGTAAAGAGAAGGAGCAGGCGCTTCATGGCCGGCAGTATGGCACCACAGGCCCTGGGCGCAGCGGTTCAGCCCATCTTTGGCGGGAAAGCCCGCTTTCAACGCATGACCTGACCACAGCATACCCGCGCGTCACGCGGCCCGTATTGATGCACGACAAACCTGCTGAAACCTGGCACACATGCTTCCGGGGGAACCGCATGGTTTACCCCCTTGTTAAAGGGGGCCGACTCGGCGAAGCCGAGCGGGGGGATTTTGGCCAACCAGGCTGGTCCCATGACTTTTTGCCGACATTGCATGAACCGTGCGCACGGCTGTTGCCTTGCAGAGGGGAAGCACCGGAGGACACTCAGGGCCCGCATCCGGGCATGAC
>CAIPGJ010000287.1 GCA_903864555.1 uncultured Pseudomonadota bacterium
CACCAAAGACATCGATCAATGCATCATATCCAAGGAAACCAGCATTTGTAAGGACCAACGCAATTTGATCTATGGCCTCATTTCGCTGCTTGGGAGTTAGATCGTGGCCAGTGCAAATTAATGCGTAGCGGCCGCTACGCTGCACCAACCGTTGAACTTCGCTGTAAAGCTTGCCTTTATTATCCAGAAGCTCGGCTCGGATAGAGCTCGCTGTCCACGGCTTGAAGCTGGTTCCTGACTTGATCTGAAAACCCGTTAAACCGGCCTGGAAGAGGCAGTCTGTTGGAACCGGTAGCCCCAATGTGGTGTTTACATCTGCGTCGATGCCACCATCAGCAATTGTGAGGCGACTTGAGACCGTCAGTACAGTCGGGCTGAGTCCGCTGTAACGGCACTCCGCGCGCAAAGTGGCGCGAATCACAGTTACGGCGGTCTCTGCTGTTAGCGACGTTATGGCCGCTATCGGCACGCTGATTAGTCCGTTCATTGTTTTCTCCCTTCCCTCGGCAGCGGCAAGGCGTCGCGAACGCCAGCTCGGGCCGTCTCGATGGACAGCGCGGTCAAGCAGGCAATGAAGGCACCCGGCATCGTGGTATCAGTATATTCACCAGGAACCTGCATTCTTGAGGTCTGTTGATGCGACTTCAGTTACTTCCCACGCAATTGCTTGAAACCTAACTGTCCCAACCTCTGTCTGTTGGGGATGCAATCCGTAGCTCTTAGCTACAAAACTTGCAGGGATCACGCCCTTCTGATGCCAATCTTGGATTGCTTCAGTAAAGGCAGTGACATGAGTCGGCTTACTGCGATTGAAAGTGATACGAGTCTCGGTCAGGCTCGTTCTCAGACCAACATTCTTCTCTGCACCTGTCGTGAACGGAGGCAAGGCAAGCGCTAACGCAAGATTCTTCGAAGAGCCGGCGAGCAAGAAAATGCATCTTGCCGAGGGGTTCGCGCGCTTAACCAGCATCAGTCGCATGAAATCTTGGGCAATGTTCTCTGTCGTGCAATACGAGGAACCGGCCCACTTTGATTCGAGAGCGACTTGGACAGACTTAACTATCTCGTTATCGTTCCGCAAACAGAGTGCGTAGTCCAATCGGCGCAAGTTTCCGAGCGCGACATGCCTCACTTCAGCGTGAGCCCTGGCCCCATCGACCTCGATCGGAAATGAGCTGAGAACGTTTCCAACCGCGGCCTTGAGCGTCGATTCCGAAAAAAGGCCTCCGCGATAACAGGCGAACTCGAAGTGAAGCCAGCTACCTACGGCTTCAGATATACGCCGTGCGTCGGACATTTGCATTTTTGATTCCTCCCCAGCGGTGTTGTCAAGTATAGGTCGGCCGTCG
This sequence comes from uncultured Pseudomonadota bacterium, assembly GCA_903864555.1. Next base: position 1,350 of record CAIPGJ010000287.1, read on the forward strand.
CGCGTGATCCCCGATCCGCCAGTCGCATCCGCCCCTCCCAACGTCCAGTTTCGGGCAGGCGTCTTAGCTCCTCGACCTACTCCATTGGGCTCCCAGGTGCCAACGGCCAACGTCTGCTGTCAGGCACTTCCAATGCAGAGACGGTATTGACATTTGGTGTGGTCGGTCCACAGTAGTTCTCCCCTTCAACTTATGGAGAGCATCATGGACAGCGAAACTGCTTCACCCGTCAAAGTTCCGTGG
>CAIPGJ010000288.1 GCA_903864555.1 uncultured Pseudomonadota bacterium
CTCATCATCGCCGTGGCGGTGACCCTGCTGATGGTGCTGGCCGCCGAGGGCGTGGCCACGCGCAGCCTCACGCTGGGGGACCTGGTACTGGTGAACGGCCTGCTGATCCAGCTCTACATTCCGCTCAATTTCCTCGGCATGGTGTATCGCGAGATCAAGCAGTCCCTCGCCGACATCGACCGCATGTTCCGCCTGCTCAACGAGCACCGCGAGGTGGAGGACCGCCCCGGCGCGCTGGTGCTGGCGGCCGGGCCCATGGCGGTGCATTTCGAGGGAGTGCATTTCAGCTACGAGCCGCGGCGGCAGATCCTGTTCGGGGTGTCCTTCGAGGTGCCCGCGGGCAGCAAGATCGCCGTGGTCGGGCATTCCGGCTCGGGCAAGTCCACCCTGGCGCGCCTGCTCTACCGTTTCTACGACGTGAATACGCCCGATGGCGGGCAGGAAGGCGGACGAATTACCATCAACGGTTCCGACCTGCGCGACCTGCAGCAGGCCTCGCTGCGGGCGGCCATCGGCATCGTGCCCCAGGACACCGTGCTGTTCAATGACACCATTTATTACAACATCCTCTACGGCCGTCCGGATGCGAGCCGCGAGGAAGTGGAGGAGGCCGCGCGCGCGGCGCACATCCATGACTTCATCGAGACGCTCCCCGAGCGCTATGAAAGCCGCGTGGGTGAGCGCGGACTGAAGCTCTCCGGCGGCGAGAAGCAGCGCGTGGCCATCGCCCGCGCGGTGCTGAAGAATCCGTCCATCCTGATTTTCGACGAGGCCACCTCGGCGCTGGATTCGCGCACCGAGCAGGCGATTCAGGCGGAACTGGCGCAGGTGGCACGCGGGCGCACCACCCTGGTGATCGCGCACCGGCTGTCCACGGTGATGGATGCCGACCAGATCCTGGTCATGGATCAGGGCCGCATCATCGAGCGCGGCAGCCATCGCGACCTGCTGGCCGCCGGCGGCACCTACACCCAGATGTGGTCATTGCAGCAGCAGGAGCAGGCGGCTGAGGTCGTCCAGGGGGGCTGAATGTGATATCAGGGGGGCGGCGGCAGAGTCTGAATCGCCTGCAAAATACCTCGTGTCAATCGGGAAAAACATCTTGTAAGTCATTCATTTTTCTTGCTTGTGTGATTCCGTTTGCCTTACACTCGGGTTCATAAAGCTCCCTGGAGATGACCCGTGGCTTTCCCGTTTTCCTACGTGCAGTCGCAGAAATCGGTCGGCGCCTGGCTGTTTGGCGCCCTGTTGGCGGCCCTGTCCTGCACGGCCCTCGCTTCAAACGCCACGTCCGCCCCACTCAATCTGGGCTCCTCGGCCGTACTGGTGCTCGATGACGAAAGCGGGAAGGTGCTCTACGGCAAGAACGCCGGGGCGATCGTGCCGATCGCCTCCATCACCAAGCTGATGACCGCCATGGTCGTCCTCGACGCCCGGCTCGATCCGGACGAGATGATCACCGTCGCCAATGACGATGTGGATTTCCTGAAGGGTTCGCACTCGCGCCTGCCGGTCGGCGTATCGCTGTCCCGCGACGAGATGTTGCGGCTGGCCCTGATGGCCTCGGAGAACCGCGCTGCCTCCTCACTGGGCCGTTACTATCCGGGCGGCCGTGGCGCCTTCGTGCAGGCAATGAATGCCAAGGCCGTGATGCTCGGCCTGGAAGGCACGCGCTTCTCGGATTCCACCGGCTTGTCCAGCACCAATGTCTCCACCGCCGAGGACCTGGCGAGGATGGTGCGCGCCGCGCATGCCTATCCGCTGATCCGCGAATATTCCACCACCAGCAATTTCACCGCGGTGGTCGGCGGGCGCCAGACGGCCTTTCGCAACACCAACGGCCTGGTGATGAGCCCCGACTGGGAGATCGGCCTGTCCAAGACCGGTTTCATCAACGAAGCCGGCCGCTGCCTGGTGATGCAGACCAAGCTGGCCGGTCGTGGCGTGGTCATCGTGCTGCTTGATTCCTGGGGCCGTTACACCCGCACCGCTGATGCGACGCGCATTCGCCATTGGCTGGAAGTGGCCGCCGGCATGGTGGTGGCACCACCCAAGGCTGTCGCCCGCGCCGTCAAATCCAAGGTCACCCGCACCGCCCAGGTCCGCAGCAGCCAGACGCCCAAGGTCAAGAGCAGCAGCCTCCGTCCCAAGGCGCAATCCGGTGGACGCACACCTTCGATGTGATGGCCGGGGCGCAGCAGCGCCTCTGAGGCCAAGCGCATGAACGCCCTGCGTGCCCCTCACCAACCGGGGGCCGATCCACAGCCCGGCATCCTCCGGGTCTATTCCTTCCTCGATCAGGCGCCACGCTTCCTCAATGAGGTGCTGGCAGGCCTCACCACCGAGCGCAAGCGTCTGCCATTCCGATGGCGTTATGACCCTGCCGGCATGGCCGCACTGGAGGCCTGGTCGGGCGCCCCGGAAAACTACCTGCAGCGCCACGAGCGCGCCCTGCTCAAGGCCCACCTGGCCGAGGCTGCGGTCATCATCGGACCGGATGTCGAATTGCTGGAAATGGGGCCGGGTTGCGGCCTGCAGACGGGCGTGCTGCTCGAAGCCCTGCGCGTGCCGCTCTATCTGGACATCGGCGTGGACCGGGTGGCCGCCCATGCCGTGGCGCAGCGCCTGTCGGCGGACTGGCCGCACCTGCATATCGCCGGGATGCTGGCCGAGCCGGTGCAGCCGGTGGTGCTGCCGACGTTCTCCGGCGTGCCGCTGCGGAAGAAAGCCTGCTACCTCTCCGCATTGACCACGGGCAGCTATTTGCAGGACGACCTGTCACTGGTGCTGCGGCATGTGCGGCGGCTGGTCGGCACCGGCGGCGCGCTGATTGCGGGCATCGACCTGAAGAAAAGCCGCAAGCTGCTGGAAGCCGCCGGCAACGACGCGCAGGGCCTGGCCGCGCAGTGGAATGCCAGCCTGCTCCACCGCATCAACCGTGAACTGGGCGGGGACTTCCAGCCGGAGCGCTTCCGCCACGTCGCCGTGCACAACGAAAGGCTGAGCTGCACCGGCTACTACCTGGAAAGCCTCTACGAGCAGTTCGTCCACGTCCATGGCCAGCGCTTCGATTTCACTGCGGGGGAGGTGATGCTGAGCGGGCTGGCCACACAGTATGGTCTGCCGGACTTCGAGACGCTTGCTGTTGAGGCGGGGTTCAAGTTGCAGAAGCTGTGGGTGGATGAGAAGAAATGGGTGGGGGTGGGGTTGTTGATGGGAGTTTGAGTTGGACGTTTGTTGAGGGGCATTGCCGGACTACTGGATTCTTTTCGTGTTTCAAGGAAGTCCTTTTCGCCCCCTCGGTTGAATGCATAGTTTCTCGGTCATTGTTTTGCTTGCCGGTATCCTTTCGCCCTCTCGGGCGAGCCACTTTCTTTTGCTTGCCCAAAAGAAAGTGGCCAAAGAAAAGGGCACCCCGGCGCATCGTTCCTCCGCTTCGCTACGGAATGCCCTGCGGTGCTCACTGCGGCCGGGCGGCTGCGGAACTCGCCCGGACCGATAAAGCCGGTCCGGGCTCAGACAGTCCTCGCCGACAGCCCCCGTCCGCAGCTCCGCTCCTCGGCGACGCTTAAGGGGCCCCAACACCGGCAG
>CAIPGJ010000289.1 GCA_903864555.1 uncultured Pseudomonadota bacterium
CCGGTGAGGCTGATCAGGTATTCCATCTGCAGGTGGCTGGCCGCCCCGACTCCGGAGGAGCCGTAATTGAGCTTGTTCGGGTTGGCGATCGAGTAGTTCACCAGCTCGCGCATGGTGCGCACCGGCAGGTCATTGCTCATCACGATCACCCCGGGGGCCACCGCCATGAGGCCGATCAAGGTGAAATCCTTCAGCGGGTCATAGGGCAGGTCCTTGCGCAGGGCCGGCCCCTGGCTGAAGGCGCTGCCGGTGCCGAAGAAATGCGAATAGCCGTCTGGTTGCGCGGACATCATGGCCTTGGCGGCGGCAATCTGGCCTGCTCCCGGCCTGTTCTCGACGATGATGGGAACGTTCAGCGCGGCCGACATTTTCTGGGCGTAGTAGCGGGCAATGGAATCTGCCGTGCCCCCCGGGCCAAAGCCGATGAATACCCTGATGGTTCTGGACGGGTATTGCTGGGCATGGGCGGTGAGTGCAGGCAGGGCGGCAAGGCAGATCAGCAGCAGAATGCGGAAAGTTTTCAGGTACCTCATCATTTTCTCCTTTATGGCGTGTCTGTGTTTTTATTGTGATATGGCGGGTGAAGGTGAAACGTGCAGCACATGTGATAAGGCGCATCCCGTTACCGGAATGCGCCTTCCAAGTCATTTCAACGGAACGGGGCTGAAAAACAGCCGCGCCGCGTCACCACGTCAATGCGTGGTCTCTTCCCGCGGGTATTCGAGCACCAGCACTTCCAGGCCCTGGTCGCCGGCCTGGATCTGGAAGGCTGCCTCGGTGGGTTCGACCACCACCATGGACCACAGCGGCAGTTCCTTGCCCTGGTGCTTGAGGCTGCCGTTGATGACGAACACATAGTAGCCGGAAGCCGCCCTCGGGTCAGGTCCGCTGACGCTCATGTTGGCGCCCAGGCGCACGACATGCGCCGCCATGCCGTCATCGCCTTTCTCGAACAGGGGCTCCCAGACGGCCTCCTTGCGCGCCTTGAGCACCGGCTCGATCGAGGTCCTGACCGGGGCCGAAGTGAGGTTGCGGCGCTTGCTCGGCTTGAGCTTTTCCTTGTAGCCCGGCTTGTCCAGGTAAACCGGGGCGGAGTCGCCCGTGTACATGCGCAGCGCCATGAAGGCGAGGCCCTGGGGACCAGCCACCACCGGACCGTAGGCGGTGTGATGATCCTTGAACTGCACCGTGATGGGCTCCAGGGGAATTTCCTTCTTGCCTAGCGTCCCGGATCCGCCGACAAACAGCTGGAACATGGTGACGCCATGGAAATGGGGAACCACCGCCTCATTGGGATTCAGCTCCGACATGGTCGCCTGCGGGCCGGGAGCACGATCCGTGGAGGAGCGCGGACCGAAGAACACCGTGCCCCAATGCGGAATGCCGGTGCCCGGGGAAATGATGACGTCGCGTTTGGCCAGCGCGTCGGCGCCACTCTGGGTGTAGATCATGGCTGAAGCTCCTTGAATTAAGGAATGACGAATGCCTGCAGTAATGAAAATAATGCTATCACATGTTCTATTAATCAGCATCAGTTCCGATCAGTGAAACCGATGGACTTGACCCAGATCAAAGCAAGGAGCGGCATTGTTGCTACCGCAACCGCCCTGCCTCGTGCCATCTTCAACACCCCCCTCGTTCAACCGACGATGATCAGATGCACCCGGAACGGCCCGTGCGCACCCAGCACGATGGTCTGCTCGATGTCGCCGGTGCGCGACGGCCCCGAAATGAAATTGACGGCGCGCGGCGGTGCATCCGGCTCGCCTCGCAACAGCGCCCACGCATCTTCCATGTGGGCCACGACGCGCCGCGCCTCGACGATGGCAATGTGGGTTTCCGGCAGCAGGCTCACCGAAGCCGGCGTATCCGCCCCGGACACCACCATGAGCGTGCCGGTCTCGGCAATGGCGGCATAGGCGCCGCTGATGCCCAGGCTGTCGGCATCCACCGCCACCCGCGCCTCGACGCGGATGCCGTTTCCGGCCCAGTCCAGTTGAGCCATTGCCGGCCAGACACAACCGCTGACGGGAAGCCCGCGGGCGGCAAGGTAGCGCGCCGCCTCGGCAGGCGCCTGGCCCAGGGTGGCCACGCGCGCCGTGGTGCTTTGCATGGCCTCCGCGCGGGCACGGAAAACTTCGACGAGCTCACCTTCGACTGCATTGAGCGGACCGCGCGGACGCGCTGCCATCCAGGCATCGAGGGATTGCAATTCTGCCGGCGAGGCGTGCGCGCCGCGGCCGAGTCCCTTGCGGATGCGGCTCAGTATGTTGCTGCGGGCGTCATCCGAACCATCGAGGCTCATGCACATCTCCCGACTTTTCGCCTGGCCCGGATATCACCAGGTACCACCCGGGCAGGCCCGCCAACTGGCCGGCTCACGTTGTCTGAGTGGCCGGATTAATCCAGGGCCTTGACGATGTCTTCGATGACCTTCTTCGCGTCGCCGAACACCATCATGGTCTTGTCCATGTAGAAGAGCGGGTTGTCCAGGCCGGCATAACCCGAGGCCATGGAACGCTTGTTGACCAGCACCGTGCGTGCCTTGGAAACATCGAGGATGGGCATGCCGTAGATGGGGCTGCCCTTTTCGTGCGCCAGCGGGTTGACCACGTCATTGGCGCCCAGCACCAGCACCACGTCGGTGTTGCCGAACTCGCTGTTGATGTCCTCCATCTCGAACACCTGGTCGTAGGGCACTTCAGCCTCGGCCAGCAGCACGTTCATGTGGCCGGGCATGCGTCCGGCGACCGGATGGATGGCATAACGGACGTTGACGCCCTTCTCGGTGAGCTTGTGGGCCATCTCCTTCACCGCATGCTGGGCCCGCGCCACCGCCAGGCCATAGCCCGGAACGATGATAACGGTGTCAGCATTGGACAGCATGAAGGCGGCGTCCTCGGAACTGCCGCTGCGGTGCGTCTTCTGCGTGCCGTCGCCAGCCGCCGCGGTGCCGCTCTCCGCGCCAAAGCCGCCCAGGATCACCGACAGGAAGGGCCGGTTCATGGCCTTGCACATGATGTAGGAGAGGATGGCGCCCGAGGAGCCCACCAGCGAACCGGCGATGATCAGCATGGTGTTGTTAAGCGAGAAGCCGATGCCCGCCGCCGCCCAGCCCGAATAGCTGTTCAGCATCGAGATCACCACCGGCATGTCGGCGCCACCGATGGGGACAATGATGAGGAAGCCAAGGATGAAGGCCAGTCCGATCATCATCGCGAACGCCAGCCAGTTGGTCTGGGGGTCGAGGAAAAACCACAGGCCGAAGCCGATCATGACGACGAACATCAGCAGGTTCAGCAGATGCTGCCCGGTGAAGGTGATGGGCGCCCCGCTCATGCGTCCGGACAGCTTGAGGAAGGCGATCACCGAGCCCGACCAGGTCATGGCGCCGATGAAGCTGCCGAGGAACAGTTCCAGCTTGTTGCCCATGGGCAGCGGCACTTGCAGATTGAACGCGCCCGGGTTGTTGACCGCCGAGATGGCGATGAACACCGCGGCCAGGCCGACCAGCGAATGCATGAAGGCCACCAGTTCCGGCATGGCTGTCATCTGCACGCGCCGCGCGATGAGGGTGCCGATGACACCGCCCACCGCGATGCCGCCGATGATCATGCCGAAATTGGGTGTCTGGGTGAGCGTGGTCAGGACAGCCAGCGTCATTCCCAGCATCCCGAACAGGTTGCCACGCCGTGCCGACAGCGGCGAGGACAGTCCTCTCAGTGCGAGGATGAAGAAGACGGATGCAACCAGATAGGACAGTGCTACGGCGTTCGGTGACAAAAGGGCGGATGACATTTATGCCGCTCCCTTTTTCTCTTTTTTCTTGAACATCTCGAGCATGCGCTGGGTCACCAGGAAACCGCCGAACACGTTGACCGAGGCCAGCGCAACAGCGGCGCCGCCCAGCCAGGCGCCCCAGTCCGTCTCCAGCGGACCCGCTGCCAGCATCGCGCCCACCAGGATGATCCCGGAGATGGCATTGGTCACCGCCATCAGCGGCGTGTGCAAGGCCGGGGTGACGTTCCACACGACCTGGTAGCCGACGAAGATCGCCAGCACGAACACGGTAATGAAACTGATGGTTGGATCAACGGTCATAGTGCTGGGCTCTCCCTGTTCTTTACCGGTATCGGCTGCGACTACTTCTTGACGACACTGCCGCCTTCGCACATCAGGCAGGCCGCGACGATTTCATCTGCCTTGTCGATCACCAGGCTGCCTTCCTTGTCCACGATCAGCTTGAGGAAGTCGATGACGTTGCGCGCATAGAGCGCGGAGGAGTCGGCAGGCACCAGCGCCGGGAAGTTGGTGTGGCCGATCAGCGTCACGCCGTGCTTCTTCACCACCTGGTCGCGCTCGGTCAGCGGGCAATTGCCGCCCTGTTCCGCAGCCATGTCGACAATCACCGAACCCGGTTTCATCGACTTCACCATGTCTTCGCTCACCAGCACCGGCGCGGGCCGGCCGGGGATCAGTGCCGTGGTGATGACGATGTCGGCCTGCTTCACACGCTCGGCCACCAGCGTGGCCTGACGCTTCATCCAGGACTCGGGCATGGGCCGCGCGTAACCGCCCACGCCCTTGGCAATCTCTCGCTCTTCATCGGTCTCGAAGGGCACGTCGATGAACTTGGCGCCCAGGGACTCGACCTGCTCCTTGGTGGCGGGGCGCACATCGGTGGCCTCCACCACGGCGCCCAGCCGCTTGGCCGTGGCGATCGCCTGCAATCCGGCCACGCCCACGCCCATCACCACCACGCGCGCCGCCTTGATGGTGCCGGCGGCGGTCATCATCATCGGAAACAGCCGTCCGTAATGGTCGGCCGCCATGATCACGGCCTTGTAGCCGCCGATGTTGGCCTGCGAGGAGAGCACGTCCATGGACTGCGCCCGCGTGATGCGCGGCGCCGCCTCGAGCGCAAATCCGGTAACGCCCTGACGCGCCAGCGCTTCGAGGCCGGCGGTGTCGAAGCGATTCAGCATGCCAATCAGCACCTGGCCTGACCTGAGATGGGCGCTTTCCTCGGCCTGCGGGCCGCGCACCTTGAGCAGCATGTCGCTCTTTTCCCAGACTTCCGCAGCACTGGCCGCGATCTGCGCGCCGGCGGCAACGAAGTCCGCATCGGGAATGCTGGCCGCCACACCCGCGCCGGACTGCACCAGCACGGTATGCTTGCCGGCGATGAGTTTCTTGATCGTCTCGGGCGTGGCCGCGACACGCGTCTCCCCCGCCCGCGTTTCGGCAGGTATGCCGATCTGCATGGTGATTCCTCTTGGTCTGTTACGGAAACCGCAAGGGAATGTTTCCCTCTTCTTGTTGCTGCCGGTTCGGAAGGGTGCCGGGTGGTCGCATGATACTCCAGCCGGCATGCAGCGACCACCAAGCCGGGATGATCCTGATCAATGACACAGCACATCGCGCAGGATCGGAGCAATCAGACTACCGGCAGACTTATGCACAGATTCTGTGGACAAGTTTGTGCAGAACATTGTGGATAGTCGACAAACCGCCGTATTCACTGGGGGTTTTGCCCGGGCACAAAAATCAGGCAGTGATGCGCCCCGGTGTTCAATGACGCAGCGCACACCAGAATGGGACACTGATGGATACCGGAGGATGCGTGTACGCCAACCCTTATGACACGATGCACCAACCTGCGGCAATGCACGCCAGACCAGCGTCTTTGACATTCAGACCCTGGTCCTGCAATGCATAATCCGGACTTGGCCCGGATCAGACCCGACAACCGGACGCATGCACGCACGCACCGAACATCCATACAGAATGTGCCCACGGGACGCATCCACAGGAGGAACAGACATGGCACTCAAAGATGACATCGCACTGGGCATGGTGCTGCCGCATCGCAGCCAGGACCCGCTGGACCGCAACGAGATCACCCACGTGGCGCAACGCGCCGAGGCGCTGGGCTTTCGCGACCTTTGGGTCACGGAGAACACCCTGGATGAGTGTTTTTCCGTGGATGCCATGGTGGTGCTCTCGCATGCCGCCGCAGTGACATCGAAGATCGGCGTGGCCGTGGCGGTGGTGGTGCTGCCGGTGCACAGCCCCATCCACATCGCCCACCAGATCGCCTCCATCGACTTCCTTAGCAATGGCCGTGCCATCCTCGGGGTGGGCATCGGGCGGGAGGAGGACTATCACGACTTCCAGATTCCCCTGGAGCGTCGCGTGCGCCGCTTTCGCGAGGGCATCGAGGTGATGAAGGCCCTGTGGACCCAGGACAGCGTCCGTTACGACGGCGACTTCTACACGCTGGACACCACCGGCATCGCCCTGAAACCCGTGCAGAAGCCGCATCCACCGCTATGGCTGGGCGGCGGACATCCCAACGCCATCAAGCGCTCGGTGAAACTGGGCGATGGCTGGATTGGTGCCGGCGGACAAAGCGCCACGGGCTTCGCCGCGGCCATCACCCTGCTGAAGCAGGAACTGGACAAGGCCGGCAGGGACCCCGCGACATTCGCCCTCTCCAAGCGCGTCTTCATGATGGTGGATGACAATCCCGAGGTGGCGCGACGTGAGCTCAATCGCTGGTGCACCGAGGTCTACCACCGCCCCGAACTGATGGACAACGGCGCCGTCTGGGGCACCCCCGCGCAGGTGCGCGACAAGCTGGAAGAATTGCACCGCGCCGGCGCCGATCACCTGCTGCTCAATCCGGTGACACGTTACAGTGAACAACTGGAAGCGCTGGCCGAAGTCACCGGGCTGCAATAGTGTCCTGAATCGCTAATTCGATGAAGAAAAAGACCGAGAATCGCCGCCATACGGCGTTGCAAATGCTCGCAAGGTGTACAACCTTGCTCCGCTTTGCGCCTTGTCTGGCACCGATTTCGGCCTTTTTCCAAATCTTGGAGCAGGTCTTGGTACTTAGTCATATTCAACGAACTAGCGATTCAGGACACTAGCCGGACTCACCAGTAGCGGCGGTACCACAGCACGGTGCCGCACAGCAGCAGGCCGCCCAGCCACAGGAAGGGCCCCACGCCGATGATGGCCCCCAGCCCGCCCACCAGCAGCGGCAGGAAGGTGTGGGTGGCCATGCCCAGGGACAGGCGCAGGCCATTGGCCTCGCTCAACCGGTCCGGCGGCGCCACGTCATACATCACGGTGCTCGACAGGGGCGCCCCCACGCCCTGGCCCGCCCCGATGATGAAGGCGCACACCACTAGCAGGGTCAGGTCCGTGGCCAGGCCGAATCCGACCAGTCCGGCGGCGGCCACCAGCAGCGCGCAATGCAGCAGACGCCACGGCCGGCAGTGGCGCGACAGTGGCCCCAGCACCACGCGCACCGCGAATGCGGCCACCGAGAAGGCGCTCGCGATGAGGCCGATCTGCGAGGCCGACAAGCCCAGCGCCTTGCCATGCAGCGGCGTCACCACGGCCACCACGTCCCACAGCAGCACGAACACCGTGCTGACCAGCAGGATGGGGCGCAGGTCGGCATTGCGCAGCAGTTGCAACGCGGCCTTCTTCTGCACGGGCTGGCCGGCCGGACGACCCTCGCTTTGCGGAAAAGCCGCCATGCGCATCAAGAACAGGCCGGCCAGCGGCATCAATCCCAGCAGGGCAAAGATCAGCGAATAGTTGCCGACATGATCGATCACCAGCCCGATGGCATAGGGCGCAATCGCGTTGGCTCCAGCGATGCCCATGGTCAGCATGACGAAATTAGACGAGCGCTGCTCGGAAGAGCCGCTGCGCCCAGCCAGGGTGTTGGCCAGCACATGCTGGCCAAAGCCGCCACCGCCCCAGATCAGGGCGGCCAGGCAGAGCACCCACAAGTCCTGCGACAACGCCATCATCAAGGACCCGGCCAGCATGGCGATGCAGCAGCTCACCAGCGGCAGGCGGGTGCCGATACGGTCGGCCCAGCGCCCCATGTGCACCGCGCCCAGCAGCGGACTGATCGAGTACAGCGACAGCAGCATGCCCACGATGGCCGGGGAATACGGATGGCTCACCGCATACAGCACCGCGGCAAAGCGCACACCGAGCAGGGCGGCCTGGTTGAGCGAGAGATACGCCACTAGCAGGTGGATGGGCTTCATGACACGCTCTGCGGCCACGGTGTGCAGGCCTGGCGGCGACCGCTGCGGTGCCGCCTATGCGACATGTAGCATCGTCTTGTCCAGGATGCCGGCAAGCTGCTCGGCGTCAGGCAAGCTGAGCAGCGCTTCAAACAGCTCTCTGGGCTTCAGTCCTGGGGCACCGGCCCGCACGCAATCGTCGAATTTCAGCCA
>CAIPGJ010000290.1 GCA_903864555.1 uncultured Pseudomonadota bacterium
CGAGTGGCTGAATGCGCTGGCGGTGAAACCAGCAGGCAGTGCCGCCGGCAGCAAGGCCGGCCCGGCCAACTTCCCCGCCGGGGCAGCGCACCTGTTCCTGGAATCGGTGCGCCCGCGCCCGGGCATCACCCTCATCGGCCTGGACGATGCCGAGGCCCGGGTAGGCCTGCGCAATGGCCGTTTCGCCGCTGATCCCGGTTACGAACAACACCCGGTGGCCGAAGCAAGCTGGGCCGCAGCCGTGGCCTACTGCGCCTGGCGAGGCGCGCGCCTTCCCACCGAAGCACAATGGGAAGCAGCCGCGCGCGGCCTGCAGGGGCGGCCCTATCCCTGGGGTGAAGCGCCGCCCTCGGCAGCCCTGGCCGTCATCAGCGGCCGCGCCGGCGAAACCACCGCCGTGGGCAGCGTGCCCGCAGGGGCCACGCCCGAAGGCCTGCTCGACATGGCCGGCAGCCTGGCCGAGTGGACCAGCACGCTCTATCGTCCCTACCCCTACCGCAGCGATGACGGACGCGAGGATCCGGACGCTGCCGGCGAACGCGTGACGCGCGGTGGCGAGTACTACTACCAGCCCACCGCCGACAAGCTGCTCGCCTGGCATCGCACCGGCTTCTCGCGCAATCCCCTGGGCGGTCACCGCCACATCGGCTTTCGCTGCGTCGCCGACTGAGATGGCGGGACCGCGGGCCGATGCCGGTCCACCCTCATGGTGCACGACCCCGAGCGGCGCTGGGTCGCAATCATCATCACGGGGTTCATGCGGGCGCTCCAGGTCAGGGACCAGGGAATCAAAGCGGGGTTGCGCCCCACACCAGCGCGCGCCTCACGTCATCGGCCAGGACGCCGACCCGCGCCACGGCAGCGCGCAGCTGTCGCTCCTCACCACGGAGTTCGCGACACCAGAACGCGAGTTCACGGCTATCCTCCACATTGACGCGCCTTCGATCCTGCGGATTGCCGCTGGGTAGTGCCTGCATGACACCGTCCTCCTTGCACGTGGCTACCGATAGGCATGCTGTTCAAGGATGCTGCGCCTGCCATTCACCCTCCACTCGCGGGCCTGGCGCCTTCCATGCAGCTCTTTCGGAGGAGCACCGCTGCACCTCTGCCGCCTCACGCCGACCCCGCTGGCGCTCCCTTGTGGCGGCAATCTTCCGCCACAAAGCGCCTCGCGATAGGCCGGTCGCGTGCATGATATAAATCGGCCGTGTCGAATAGGCAGCCTTGGCGCCAAGACGCCGGGCAGGGGAGGATGGCAGTGAGTATCAGGAACAATGCATACGCCCTGGCATGCTGCATGGCCTTGGCCCTGCACATCACGGCAGGCGCAGCGATGGCCCAGCAGCAGCCTCAGCAGAACGGGACCGCAGCCAATCCGCCCCCCTCTGCGGGCGACTACAAGCCGGTGGAAGGCCAGCCCGGCAAGGACGTGGTGTGGGTCCCCAACCCTTCCGACATGGTCGAGCGCATGCTCGACCTGGCTGCAGTGACGCCACGTGATTTCGTGATCGACCTCGGCTCGGGTGACGGACGCAATGTCATCGCCGCGGCACGACGTGGCGCGCGCGCCCTCGGTGTCGAATACAACCCGGACCTGGTCACGCTGTCGCGCCAAAATGCCGCCGAAGCGGGCGTAGCCGACAAGGCCGGCTTCGTCCAGGGGGACATGTTCGAGGCCGACATATCACAGGCTTCAGTCATGGTGCTGTTCCTGCTGCCGGCCAATCTGTCGCGTCTGGCCCATCGGCTCCTCACCCTCAAGCCCGGTTCGCGCATCGTCGCCAACACCTTCGGCATTGCCAGCTGGAACCCGGACGAAATCGTGCGCATGGACAGCAGCTGTTATGCCTGGTGCTCGGCCATGCTCTACATCGTGCCGGCCAGGGTGGCCGGGAGCTGGACACTGGGCGAGCGCCGCCTCGAGCTGGAACAAAACTTCCAGGATGTATTCGGCAAGGCCATGCAGGCTGGGCAGGCTGGCGCTGCCGAGCAGACCATCCTCGAGGGAAAGCTGCGCGGGACGCAGATCGGTTTCACCCTGGGCCCCCTCCGCTACGAGGGGCGTGTGGATGGGGATACCATGCAGGGCACGCTGCCCGATGGCAGCCCCTGGACCGCGCGACGCAACTAAAAACCGCTGAAGCAAAACACGGCGGCAGACATCACAGGAGGATGCATGAACACCCGGAGTAACGACCGCAGGAACAAATCCTGCGAACGGCGTGCCACGACCATCGCCATGGCCACGCTGGCCGTGGCAGCGTTGGGACATACCGCAACGGCCATGGCCCAAGCCGACAAATACCCCAGCCGCCCGATCCGTTTCGTCATCCCCTTTCCACCGGGAGGCACCACCGACCTGATGTCGCGCCCGGTGGCCGACAGGATGTCGCAGAC
>CAIPGJ010000291.1 GCA_903864555.1 uncultured Pseudomonadota bacterium
ATTCCCGCGCAGGCGGGAATCCATTTTGACTGCCTCCGAGAAAATGGATCCCCGCCTACGCGGGGATGACAGTAGTGAGTTATCCCTGCTTCCAGATATGAAGCCATTGTTTCGATAGGCACTGCAGACAAATTCGCAGATACCAGACCTTTCCCCGCAAATGGGTGAAGAACCTTTGACAAGGGGGTAAACCCGAGCCTCCATCCAGCTTGAAATGCATCCGCGCCCGTGACATAAGACGGCATGCCCAACACCCTGTTCTATGCCCGCCTGCCCGTCCTCAGCGATTTCGAGGAGGTCGGCAAGCTTGATCGCTACCAGCCGCTGCCGGATGACTGGCATGTCGCGCTGTGCGACGTGCGCAACTCCACGGCGGCGGTGGAGGCGGGGCGTTACAAGAACGTCAACACCATCGGCGCGGCGGTCATCACTGCGGCGCTGAATGCCGCCGGGCGCATCGAGATCCCCTTCATCTTCGAGGGCGATGGCGCCATGCTGTGTGTGCCCCCGGAGCTGTTGCAGGCCATGCGCGGCGCGCTGCTGCAGACGCGTGCCCTGGCGCAGTCTTCCTTCGGCCTGGAGCTGCGCATTGCCACCCTGCCGGTGGCCACCATCCGCGCCGCCGGCAGCAACATCCTGGTGACGCGCTACCGCGTCTCCGATCACTACGACCAGGCGGTGTTTGCCGGTGGCGGCATGGCCTTCGCCGACCGCTACATGAAGGACCCGGCCACTGCGCCCCTGTGCGCGATCGACCCGCAGGACACCGAAGCGCAGGGCAGCTATGAAGGCCTGGAGTGCCGCTGGCAGGACATCCCCAGCCGGCATGGCGAGACGGTGAGTGTCATCGTCAAGGCGCTCAGCGATGACCCGGCGGTGGCCGCCAATGTCTATAGCGAGGCGGTGGCGCGCGTGCGTGGCATCTATGGCGCGGACGAGGCCTGCCATCCGGTGTGGCCGCCCAACCTGGGCTTCACCCTGGACAGCCAGCGCCTGGCCAATGAAACCGAACTGCGCCTTGCCGGTGGCAGTGCCTGGGAGAAATGGCTTTACCTGATGAAGACACGTGCCATCGTGCTGCTGGGCGCCGTGCTCATGGCCTTCGGGATACGCACCGGCGCCACCGACTGGGGCCGCTACAAGCAGGGACTCGCGCGCAACGCCGACGTGCGCAAGGTCAACGACTGTTTTCGCCAGATCCTCGCCGGCAACGCGGCACAGCGCGAGGCGCTCACCCTCTGGCTGGATCAGGCCCACGCGCGGCGCGAACTGGTCTACGGCTTGCACGTCAGCGACCGCGCGCAGATGACCTGCCTGGTCCTTGACTACTCCGGACGTCACCTGCACTTCATTGACGGCGCCGATGGCGGCCTGTTCATGGCGGCCAAGGCGCTGAAGGAACGCGTGGCGCGACTGAGCGACTGAGCGGCTGAAGCGCCGGACGTCCCGACTATCCCCACCGATGGCGGGACGCAGCGTCGTACAACACGACCGCACAACACGACCGCACAACACGACCGCACAACATAGGCCGTACAGCGCGACCATACATCACGGCCGTCCACCACGGCCGGACCGATAGCCGAACACCCGCCTCGCCACAAAGAAGCCTCCGCCCTGCACGGTAGAATCAGCACCTCCCAGCAGCAAAAGCCCGGTGCGGCCTCCGCACAGTGCTTTTCCCCATGCGTCGCATCTACGCCATCATCTTTTCGCACGCGTGCAACCAGGCCCTGTTCGGCGCCTCGCGCTTTCTCGCCTCGCTGTACGCGGTGAAGCTGGGCGCCTCGCCCTTCATGGTGGGCGTGCTGGTGGCCTTGTTCTCCCTCGCGCCGACGCTGTTCACGGTGCCCGCGGGTCGCTGGATCGACCGCGTCGGCACCCAGTTGCCGCTGCGTCTGTGCCTGGTGGCCATGGTGGCCATCACGCTGCTGCCTTTCCTGTGGCCCGGGCTGGATGCGCTGTTCATCGCTTCGCCGGTGATTGGCGGCGCCTTCTTCACCATCTATCTCGCCATCAGCACGCTGCTCAACCATCACAGCTTGAAGGAGGCGCGCGCCGGCAATTTTGCCAAGCTGAGCGTGGGCATCTCGGTGGCGCAAGGGATCGGGCCGCTCACCGCCGGCATCTGTGCCGACCACTTCGGCTTCGGTCCGGCCTTTGCCGTGGTGGCATTGTTTCCCTTGCTGGGTTACCTGTCCTTCAGCCTGGTCGGCGGCATCGGGCATGTGCCGGCCCGCAGTGCGGATGCCGCGACGCAGGCAAAGAAGGGCCGCCTGGCCGACCTGCTGCGCCACCGCGACCTGCGCTCGGTCTGCCTGTTCAGCACGCTGTTCATCCTGTCCTGGGATATTTTCCTGGTGATGCTGCCCATCTACGGTTCGCAACTGGGTTTCAGCGCCGCGCAGATGGGTCTGGTGATGAGCGCCTATGCCGTGGCCTCCATCATCGTGCGCGTGGCGGGCGGCTGGCTGTCGCGCCGCTACTCCACCTGGCACCTCATGTATGTCGCGCTGGTCATCACTGCGGTGAGCTCGGCGGTGTTCGGCTTCATGAGCACGCTGCCGTTGATGATGGCGCTGGCCTTCTGCATGGGACTGGGGCAGGGCATGGGTTCGCCCATGGCTGCCGCGGCCCTGTACGAGGTGGTGCCACCCGACCGCGTTGGCGAGGCCACCGGCCTGCGCATGAGCATGGGCATGGCGGCGCAGACGGCGCTGCCCCTGGGTGTGGGCAGCATGGGCAGCCTGCTGGCGGCCAGCCACATCTTCGCCGCCAGCGGCCTGTTGCTGGCCGCCGGAGCCTGGGTGGAGCGGCGGCAGTGGCGGCGCGGGCCGGCCAAGGCATCTGATCGATGATCACATTCAACGTATTTATTCAATGCTAATGGATATTTGCACATGAAAATGATCATATTTCAGGAGCCGTTTCCGGATAGGAAAAACAAGCCGCAATATTTCTGCCCTAAACTACGCGGCTCCGGCCCCTGCCGGACGGGAGGCAAATTGAAGAACACCCCTATCAAGACACAGTCCTGGCGGGCCGCCGGCGGCCCGCTTCGCGCGATGCTCGCCGCATCCCTCATGCTGCTGTCCGCCGGCTGCGCAACGAAGATCGAACCCATCAGCGAGGCGGAGTTCGTCGAGCGCGCCGCGCGGGATAAACGCATCATCGCGCAGACCGTGCCCCTTGATCAGGCGCTGCACTTCGGCACCGCCGCCGCGCATGCGCTGGCCAACAACCTGGACATCCGCCTGGCCGCCTTCGACGCGGTGCTGGCACGCGGTCAGGTCGACCTGACCGACCTGCAGAAACTGCCCACCCTGATGAGGAATGCCGGCTACACCTTCCGCGACCCGCCCGGCATCAACGGCGACAAGGTCCCGGGGGATCAGCGCCGCTACACCTTCTCCACCGAGCTGTCCTGGAGCGTGCTCGATTTCGGTATCAGCTATATCCGCGGCAAGCAGGCCGCCAATGACCTGCTGGTGGCCGAGGAGCGCCGCCGCCGCGCCACCAACAACATCCTCAACGACGTGCGCCTGGCCTACTGGCAGGTGGCGCTCGGCGAGGAGCGCCTGCCGCAGATCCGCGAAGTCAACCTGGAAATCGACCTCGCCATGCAGCAGTCGAAGAAGCTCTCCGACATCGGCCTGCAGGATCCGCTGGTGGCGCTGAACTACCAGCAGGGCCTGCTCGACCTGCGCCGCCAGCTGGAGGCTTACGATACCGACGTATTTGCCGGGCGCGCCCGCCTGGCGCGACTGCTCAACGTGCACCCGCAGGCGCCGATCCGGCTGCAGCCGGTGCGTAGCGAGGGCGAGTTCGACGCCTTGCGCCGCATCGACATGAGCCTGCTCGAGGACGTGGCCCTGGCCAACCGCCCCGAGCTGCGCGAGGCC
>CAIPGJ010000292.1 GCA_903864555.1 uncultured Pseudomonadota bacterium
CGCGCGGGCGCGCGGTGTAGGTGAAGCTCATGGTTGGGCCGGGTGCTGCAGGGGCATGGGCGAATCTTAACGCCCGTGGCTGGGGAGGGTGGGCTGGGTGCCTGGCGTTCTGACCTGGCTACCTGATAATAATGTGTATGTAGTTCCAATGATGGAAAGCATTAGCACGGTAAAGTGATATTAATGGAAGTGGTGTAAATAGCGGGCACCGGCAATGCCGTACCGGCTTGCATTCATGGCTGACCGTGGCCAACCATGGTCTGCGATGGCGGTCGTCCAGGCGGCGGTGCCCGGCAAGCTGGACACCGCAGGTCCGCATCAGGGCTTCATGCCCAGCCGTTCGGCGGTCTTGCGTTCATCGACGGCGGTCTGGGCGGCCCACTTGAGGTAGTCCTCGGTGGGCATGTAATAGAGTTCGAAGTTGATGGCGTCCAGCGTCTTCAGGAAAGCCGGGTCTTCGCTGGCCTTGCGAAAGGCGTCGTTCAGCACCTTCACTACCTTGGGGTCCATGCCCGCCGGGCCGCCGATGCCCCAGGGGGCGTTGGAAACCATGCCGTAGCGCTCCTTGAGCGTGGGAATGTCGGGCGCCTTGGGCGAGCGCGACGGGCCCCACATGATGAGCGGGCGCAGGTCGCCGTTCTTCACCATGGCCCAGGGTGGCGCGCTGGCATAGAGCTGCACGGTGCCGGCACGCGTGGCGGCCAGGCTTTCGGCGGCGCCCTTGAAGGCCACGGCTTCCCACTTGATGCCCAGCTTCGCGGCGATCTCCTCCATGGTGATGGAGGGCGTGGTCCCCGGGCCGGTGGAACCGTAGAACAGCTTGCCCGGATTGGCCTTCGCGTAGGCAACCAGTTCGTCCCAGTTTTTCCACGGCGCATCGCCGCGCACGATGGTGGCGAATTCATAGCCGGCGATGTTGGAGATCCAGGTCAGGTCCTTCATCGGATCGAAGCTGGTCTTGATCATGAAGGGCAGGCGGAACACGCCCAGCGGCAGTTGTGTGAGCGTGTAGCCATCGGGCCGGGTGTTGGTCATGGAGGTGGCCCCGAGGGTGCCGCTGACGCCGGGCTTGGTCTCGATGATGACGCGCTGGCCCAGTGGCTTGGAGGTCGCTTCGGCCAGCGCGCGCATGGCGATGTCGGTGGGGCCACCGGCCACCCAGGGCGAGATCATGACGACAGGCTTGGACGCAGGGTAGGTCTGTGCCTGCGCGAGGCTGGCCGCGCAGGCCAGTGAGGCTATGCTGATGGCGCGTAGCAGGTGTTTCATGGTGACTCCTCCACAGGGTGGGCACGCGTTGTTGTTATGGGCAGGCGTGATGACCGGATTCTAGGGCAAGGATCGGTTGCAGGCTGGTTTACCCCCTTGTCAAAGGTTCTTCGTCAATTTCCGGGGACAGCCAGGTTTACCCCCTTGTCAAAGGGGGCCGACTGGCCGCAGGCCAGCGGGGGGATTTTGGCCAACAGGCCAGAGCCCGATCCGCCTGCCTTCTCAAGCGCTCACCTTGAATTCCGGGCAGTGGTGCTGCTTTGCAGGCAGGAAGGCCAGAGGGCATCCCATGCATCAATCAGGCGCCCATGGCGCACTGCGAGCGCAGCGGTGAAA
>CAIPGJ010000293.1 GCA_903864555.1 uncultured Pseudomonadota bacterium
CGGCCAAATGCATCCTGATCGAGAACGGCGAGTATGCGGTGGAGTCCACCTATTACATCGGCGGGGAGGAAACCGGTTTCCCCATCCGCGGCAACGTCATCGACATCATCGAGGTGGGCGCCGGCGGCGGCTCCATTGCCTGGGTGGATGAAAACGGCGGCATGTCGGTGGGGCCGCGCAGCGCCGGCTCCACACCGGGCCCGGTCTGCTATTCGCGCGGGGGAACAGAGCCGACGGTGACCGATGCCAACCTGGTGCTGGGCCGGCTGGATGCCGCATTCTTCCTCGGTGGCGAGATGAAGCTGGATGCGGCGGCGGCACGTGAAGCCATCGCGCAGAAGATTGCCGCGCCGCTGCAGTACGGCGGCGAGGAGGGCGTCACGCGCGCAGCCAGCGGCGTGCTCACCATCGCCGGCTTCACCATGGCCGATGCCATCAAGCGCATCTCCATCGCGCGCGGCAAGGATCCCCGCGACTTTGCCCTGGTGAGCTATGGCGGCGGCGGTCCGCTGCATTCGGCGGAGCTGGCGCGCGAGCTGCACATCCCGCTGGTCATCATCCCGCCGGAGCCGGGTAACTTCTCGGCCACCGGCATGCTGCTGGCCGAGGCGCGGCTGGACTCGGCGCGCACCTTCGTGGCCGACCTGTCTGCGGCGTCGATGCAGAAGCTGGCCGCGATGGTCGATGAACTGCAGCGCGACTCGCGCCAGGCCATGGAGGCCGACTTCGGCCGCGAAAGCGAGGCGAGCAGGGCCAGCGTGGCCTTTCGCAATCAGGCCGAGTTGCGCTATGTCGGGCAGAAACATTCGCTCAAGGTGGCGCTCATCCAGGGCCAGTCCCTGGATGACCTGGCCGGCCAGTTCCACACGGCCTACCACCAGCGCTATGGCCATTCCATGCCCGGGGCGCCGGTGGAATTCGTCGCCGTGCATGTGGCGGCCACGCTGGGGATGCGCCGTCCCGACACCGATGGCCTGATGAACCGCCAGGCAGGCACCCACGAAGGCCGGGCCCGGACACGCGAGGTGTATTTCCTCGACGCCGGCCGCCATGTCAGCACACCGGTGTACAACCGCTATGCACTGCCGGTCGGCTTCGCGGCGGAGGGCCCGGCGGTCATCGAGGAGTACGGTGCCACCACGTTGGTCGGTCCCGGGGACCGATTCAGCATAGGCGAACTCAAGGAGATCCGGATTGACTGCCGAAACTAACTCCGGCGCCGCGCGCGCGGCCAACCAGCCTGGCAAGGCCGATCCGGTCACCGTGGAGGTGATCAAGCGCCGCCTGGTGGCCATTGCCGACCACATGGACCTCAACATCACCCGCACCGCCTTCAGCCTGCTGGTGTCGGAGTACAAGGATTACGCCGTGGGCATCGTCGATGGCGAAGGCCTGCTGCTGTGCCAGTCCACTGCAGGCATGCCCCTCTTCATCGCCGACGTGCTGGGCGCGGCGGTGCGCGACGGTCTGAAAATCTACGGCGCCGACGGCTTCGAGGAAGGCGACGTGGTGGTCAGCAACGACATCGGCCAGCACCTGAACAACGTCGCCATGTACACGCCGGTGTTCGACGCCAGCCAGAAAAGGCCGGTGGCCTTTATCGTGGTGGTCATGCACTGGGTGGACATCGGCGGGCGCAACCTGGGTTCGACCAGCCGCTTTGCCACCGACATCTGGCAGGAAGGCCTGCTCCTCAACACCGTGAAGCTGTACGCCGGGGGGCGCCTGAATGCCGAGGTGCAGCGCATCATCCGCACCAATTCGCGGCTGCCCGATGAACTCATGGGTGACATCGACGCGCAGATCGGCGCCTGCTACATGGGGCGCGATGGTGTGGTGGGCATCCTGGCCAAGTACGGCCTGCCGGTGTTCCGGCAGTGCGTCGAGGCCATGTGGGCGCAGGCCGAGCGAGCATCGCGCAAGGCCATAGCGGCCATCCCCGATGGCACTTACTCGGCCGAGGCCTTCATGGATGATGACGGCCTGCATCGCGGCAAGCCCATCCCGCTCAAGGTGACCGTCACCATCGCGGGTGAGGAAATGACCGTCGATCTGTCCGACCTGCCCAAGGAAACTCAGAGCTCCATCAACGCCGGGGCCTCGGGTGGCGGGCAGTCGGTGGCACGCCTGGGCTTTCGCTACGCCGTGCTGCCCGAAGGCCATGCCAGCGAAGGCACCTTCCGGCCCCTGAAGCTGGTGCTGCCGGAGGGCAACATCATGAACTGCGGTCCGGCCGCGGCACGCAGTTACTACAACCTGGCGCTGCCCACCCTGATCGACCTGGTGATCAGGGCGCTCGCGCCGGCCAATCCCCATCGCGCAGCCGGCGGTCACTACGCGACATTTTCCTCGGTGCGTTTTCGCGGCACGCGGCCCGGCTCCAAAGCGCCTTTCCAGTGCGCCGAGAGTGGCTTTGGCGGCTGGGGTGCGCTCTCCGACGGCGATGGCCCGGGGCCGTTCCGCACCATGTGCCACGGCGACACGCGCCTGATTCCCATCGAGGCGCAGGAGGCGGAATTTCCCCTGTTGCTGGAGGAGATGCGCCTGCGCACCGATTCCGGCGGCGCCGGCAAATTCCGCGGCGGCCTGGGCATGACCAAGAAGTACAAGGTGCTCGGGCCATGCGAGTTTGCCATCCTCACTGACCGCACCGCCTGTCCGCCCTGGGGCATCAATGGCGGCGGCCCGGCCAAGGGCGGCGCAGCTTTTGTCACCAAAACCGATGGCAGCACCAGTGAGGTCCTCAAGGACACCAGCGCGCTGCAGGCTGGCGATCGCGTCACCATCCACACCGGTGGCGGCGGCGGTTATGGCCCACCGCAGGAGCGTGCCCTGGACAGCCTGGTGGCCGATGTGCAGCGTGGCTATGTTTCGCGCGAAGGCGCGGCGCGTGACTACGGCGTGGCGTTCGACGAGCAGTTGCAGCCGCTTGGCCAAAGCGCCGGCCGATAAGGGCAGGGTAGGGCAGGCAGGGCCGTCATCCCCAGTTCCGGATGGCGGCAAGGAAGGTTCGCTTTAGCCAGGCGCGCGGCAAGAGTCGCCGGTCGTGGTCAACCAACAGGAGCGGTCGCAATGACACAGTTCAGGCACAAAGCCTTGCAGCGTTTCAGTGAAAAAGTCGGTACGGGGCGACG
>CAIPGJ010000294.1 GCA_903864555.1 uncultured Pseudomonadota bacterium
GGACTTTCTCCCGCTGCCTTTCATCGTTCGCCAGTCATGACCGGATGCGGGCCCTGAGTGTCCTCCGGTGATTCCCCTCTGCAAGACAACAGCGGTGCTCAGGGTTCATGCAATGTCGGCCAAAGGCCATAAGACCAGCCTGTTTGGCCAAAATCCCCCCGCTGGCCTGCGGCCAGTCGGCCCCCTTTGACAAGGGGGTTAACACCAGCAGTCCTGCCGGGCCCCCATTCCCGGAAATCGGCGAAGGGCCTGTGGGCTAAACCCAACCCCGCCTGCGATCAGGCCTTCTGCGGCAGCGGCTTGCCGCCGAGGATGGCAAACAGCTTGGCCATGGAGCCCGGCTGGTCGAGATTACGCGCGATGGTGTAGAGCGCTTCGCCCTTCTCCGCGCCGATTACCGGCTTTACCAGCGCCATGAACTTGGCGTGCATGTCATCCCAGCTCATGGGGTTGTCCGGATGGCCGATGACGATTGCGGTATCGGCGTGCAGGTGCTCGCCGTCCTCCAGCCAGACATCCAGGTGCGCCTCGCCCTGCAACTGGTTCTCCACCACCTCGCACTCGACCAGCGGCACGATCTGCGTCACTGCCTCATCCTTGAGCGTGTCGTAGGAAAAATCCGGTGCGGCCAGCGCGTAATTGCGCAGGCCCATGGAGATGGTGAAGGGCACGCTGAACTTGCACTCCAGCGGGCTCTTGGGGTTCATCTTGCCGGCGACGAAGAGCGCGTTCTTGTACAGCTTGGCGTGCACGCGCTTCACCTTGCGGTCGCCGATCTTTGCGGCCAGCGTGCGTGCCGCCTGCACCGAGGCATGCGTGGCGCGGCAGCAGGCGTAGGGCTTGAAGGCGTTGCCGAGGATTTCCCACTTGCCGTCGAATTCCATGGGCGGGATGTCCTTCACCAGCTTGTCCTGGATGATGGCATCGAGCAGACCCTTCTCCAGTTCGAACAGGTGGGTGGCCGACTGGAAACCGTTGGAGGCGAGCTGCGCCGCGTGGATGCCGTCCATGGCGGCCTGGCCGGCATGGAAGGGTTTGGAATGCGAGCCGAAGGAGGCGACCAGGCCGCCTGCGGTGGTGGCGGCCACGCCCATGGCGTAGGCAGCCTGCTGCTCGGAGAGCTTCATCAGCGCGCCGGCCGCAGCAGCCACGCCGGAAGTGCCGTAGATGGCGGTGGGATGGAAGCCGCGGCGTGCAGTGTTGCGACCCACGCCCTCGACGAAGCCGCCGCCCAGGCGCGTCATGACTTCAAAGCCGGTGATGTAACCGGCCAGGGTGTCGCGCTCATTCAGCCCGAGGTGGCCGGAGAGGGCCAGCGTGGCGGCGCACAGCGGTGCGCTGGAGTGACCGGCACCGCCGGGATGGCCGTCGTCGTAGTCCATGCAATGGGCCATGGTGCCATTCACCAGTGCGGCCAGGGCCGGGGTGGTCTGCTGGTCGAGGAAGATCTGCGCCTTGCCGGTCGCGCCCCAGGACAAGGCGGTCTTTCGCACCGCCACGGCAGGCGCCTCGTAGTAGGAGCCCACCGCCACGCCGAGGAAGTCGACGAAGTTCTTCTTCGCCGCTTCGATCACCTCGGGCGGGTACTGCCGCGTCGCGGTGCCGTGGACGTAGCGCGCGATGGCATCACCGCGGGGTGTCAATGCGACGCTCTGGTTGGCTGCTTCCTTCGATGATGCTTGTGCCATGACGATTCCTCGATGTGCTGTGTCGGGTTACGGATTGCTGTGGGTACAGAAAAGAAAACGCCCCGGATCAGCGGGGCGTCATTGCATCGGGCAGCGCTCAGGCCTGGCGTGGCAGTGGCGACCCGGCCATCAGGTCCATCACGGTCTTCAGGGAGCCGGGCTTGTCGAAGGCTCGCAACGCCTGATAGAGCTGCTCGGCGGACGCCGCTCCCATGACGGGCTTCACCAGCGCGGTGAATTTGAGGTGCATGTCGTCCCAGCTCATCGGGTTCTTCGGGTGGCCGATGACGATCTCGGTGACCGCCTTGAGGTGCTCGCCATCCTCCATCCACACCTCGAGGTAGGCCTCGTGCTGCGGCTGAGCGTCCACCGGAATCACTTCCACCACCGGCACGATGTCGGTCACCAACGGGTCACGCATGGTGGCCGCGGAGAAGTCCGGGGCGGCCAGCGCATAACCGCGCAGCGCCATGGCCACGCAGAAAGGCACGCTGAACTTGCACTCCAGCGGCGTCTTGGGGTTCATCTTGCCAGCGGTGATGACGGCGTTCTTGTGCACCTTGGCCACCACGCGCTTCACCTTGCGCGTGCCGATCTTCGCCGCCAGCGTGCGTGCCGCCTGCGAGGAGGAATGCGTGGCGCGGCAGCAGGCAAACGGCTTGTAGCCGTTGCCGAGAATTTCCCAGTTGTCGAATTCCATCGGCGGGATCACCAGGGTGTCGGGCTTGTTCTGGATGATGGCGTCGATGAAGCCCTTGTCCTTCTCGAACAGGCGGACCGCGGACTGACAACCGTTGGAGGCCAGTTGCGCGGCGTGCACGCCATCCATGGCGGCCATGCCGGCATGGAAGGGCTTGGAGTGGGTGCCGAAGGAGCCCACCAGCCC
>CAIPGJ010000295.1 GCA_903864555.1 uncultured Pseudomonadota bacterium
CGCCTTCGATGTGGGCTCGACCTGCTTCGCAATCTGGTTGAACTCGAAACCCACCCACGGGATGACCATGGACCAGGCCTCGACACAGCGCATGCGATAGATGCGCTCTTCGAGCGGAAACTTGAGCAACTCCTCGATACCAAAGGTCTTCGGCTTCTTGACTTCGCCCGAGACTTTCACGGTCCAGGGACGCGCCTTGAACTTGCCGGCCAGTTCCGCAGGATCGGACTTGTCGGTGCCGAATTCGTAATAATTGTTGTACGCCGCAATATCCTTGAACGTATTCGCCTTCTCACTGGTACTGAGCGGGCTTTTCTTGAACGAGGGAAGCTTGGCGCCTACCTGCCCGAAGGCCTCCGAAGACAGCAGCCCCGTAGCCCCGGCCGCGGCCAGAATGCCTGCCGAGGCCATGAATTCACGGCGACGCCGATAAAAATCGTAGGGCGTAATGTCCGACGACTTGATGTCAGAAGGGCGCTTGATCAGCATGGCAAGGACTCCGTTCTCTGTTTATCCATCTTGCATGAGTCGGACAGGGCATTCACTTCCTTACACCGGGATTCACCGGGACTCACCTCTGGCAGCGCCGGTCCGTTCCATCCCGGCGAGTAAAAGCCGTAACTTTCCCGGGGGCATTACGGATTTAACTGCTTATAGACAACATCAGCCACCCGCAGCAGGGCCTCGCGGCCGACCTCGCCGGACAGGGCATAACCATACTTGCCATCTATCCAGTAGAACACCGCGACTTTCTCTTCCTGGCTGAAACGGAAGGCCGTCTGCCTAGATTCGCCACGCATCACCGAAACATACAGCGTCAATCGCCCCCCCCGTGCGTCCTGAAACATGAAGTGCGCCACAGGACCATTCGTACCCGTCAGCAGGCGTCCGCCCACCAGTTCATAGCCCAGCGACCCAAGCTTGGGACACTTTAAGTCGGTACCCAGGCGCTTGGACAGCCAGCGCACAAGATGGTCTTCCTCGCTGGCGCCCACCTCCACCGGATGCCGCACTTCGGGCGAATACACGGCGTGCGCAATGGCCGCCTGCCGCACAAAACCCGGAGACGGGCTTCCGGCCAGAGGCAGATCATGGAAAGCACCGCGCGCCGCCCATCCACCCGCCATGCCGATCACCACACCGAGCGCCATCAGCCCCGCCGCCATCGCATGGCGGTAGCGGCCCCGCGCGTCCCGCGCCGGCCTTGCCCGCAGCCGCTCCGGCACCGATTCGTCAAGCACCGGATTGTAGGTCGCACGCAGGGCTGCATTCAGTTCGCGCCAGGCCTGCACGCGGGCTGCATCATCGTGATGCTCGGCAAGATAAGCCTCGACCCCGGCACGCAAACCCTCATCGAGGGCGCCGTCGGCATAAGCCTGCAGGTCCTCTTCACTCACTGGCGTCATTTCACGACTTTCAGGGGTGCCGACCCGGGACCACCCGCGGTCAGCTGGCGCAGGCGTTCGCGCCCACGCGACAGCCGCGACATCACCGTGCCAATGGGCACTTCCAGTACGCGGCTGGTTTCTTCATAGGTCAGCTGCTCAACAGCCACCAGCAGCAGCACCTCGCGCTGGTCCGGCGGAAGCGCACGCAGGGCACGGTCCACTTCCATCAGCTCAAGCTGCTGGCCCTGGGTTCCACGCACTGCGATGATGGGGAGTTCTTCCATGTGCCTTTCGATATCCTGACGGCGGCTTCTGGCCTGATTCACGAATACGTTATGCATGATCGCGAACAGCCACGCCCGCATGTCACTGCCCGGGCGCCAGAGGTGGAGCTTGTTCCAGGCCCGCTCCAGCGTGTCCTGCACCAGATCATCGGCAGCGTAGCGGTCTCCCACCAGTGCACGCACGTAGCGCCGTAACCGGGGGATATGCTGCTCGATGGGGTGGTTATCCATGCAAGTCTGCTAATCCGTATACGTGCTCGATGGGGGGCTTATTCCCTGCTACAGCTGACCGTAAGAATGCAGCCCGGACAGGAACATGTTGACGCCGAGGAACGCAAAGGTCGTTACCAGCAATCCGGCCAGCGCCCACCATGCCAACGGCGCCCCGCGCAGACCCTTCATCTGGCGCATGTGCAGCCAGGCCGCGTAGTTGAGCCAGACGATAAGCGCCCAGGTCTCCTTGGGGTCCCAGGACCAGTAGGCCCCCCACGCTTCGGCGGCCCACAGGGCGCCAAGGATGGTGGCGATAGTGAAGAATCCGAAACCGACCGCGATCGATTTGTACATCACATCTTCAAGCAGCTCTCGCGCCGGCAGGCGGGCCGCGATGCGCTTGCGGGCCGCGACGATACCGCCGAAGGCAGCAGCGAATATCGCGAAGTAGATCAGCCAGAACGCAGAGGACACGGTTTTGCGGAACACCACCGCCTCCAGCGCCAGCAACAGGGACAGCATCAGCGCCG
>CAIPGJ010000296.1 GCA_903864555.1 uncultured Pseudomonadota bacterium
GCGATGTCTGGGGAGACGATCTTCACCACCACCGGATAGTTGACCTGCACTTTGGCCACAGCCGCCTCGTCATCGGCCGGCACCAGCACGTCACGCGTCACCGGCAGGCAGGCGCTGACAGCGGCCTTGCTCGCCGCTTCATCCAGCACGCCCTGGCCCTGCAGCGGCGCCCAGGCCTTCTCCGGCGCGGCCTGGCGCACCTGCATGCGGCTGCGCATCGCCGAGTAATCCGCCAGCATGGATTGCGCGCGCACCACGCCATTGGGCGAGCCCAGCACCGGGATGCCGGCTTTTTCCAGCACCTGGAAGGCGGCTTCGCCGAATTCGCGCGGCACCGAGGAGAAGGCGATCATGGGCTTGTCGGTGTGGGGGAAGATCTCCGCCAGCACGTCGGCCATCAGCTTCATGGGATGGCCGGTCATGGCCGAGAACATCGGGCAGACCTGGTGCATGGCCGGGTCGGCCAGCAAAGCCTCCATGGCGAGCTTGTAGCCCGGCTGGCTGGCCTCGTTGAAGCCATTGGCGGCGAGGTCGACCGGGTTCTGCAGCGTCGCCGCCTTGGGGAAGGCTTCGGCGAGGATGGCATGCGTGGCCTGACCCGGGGGCTGCAGCTCCAGGCCGTAGCGGTCGGCTGCGTCGGAATAGATCACCGCGGCGCCACCGGAGGCGGTGACCACGGCGGTATTGCGGCCACGCGGATATTTTCTCGGCGTCAGCGCCTTGATGTACTCGGCGGCCTCGTCCATGGACTGCACTTCGATGATGCCCGACTGCTTCAGGCCGGCGCGCCACACGTCGTAGGTGCCGGTCATGTTGGCGGTGTGGGTGGCCGCAGCGCGCGCGCCCTGGCGTGAATTACCCGCCTTCCACACCAGCACAGGCTTGCCCTTGGCCATGGCACGCTCGCCCACCGCCATGATGGCGCGGCCATCGTCGGCGCCTTCCATGTAGGAGAGGATGATCTCGGTGCGCTCATCATCGACCAGCGCGTCCATCAGCTCGGCGGTTTTCAGGTCGGCCTCGTTGCCGCTGGACACCAGCACGCGAAAGCCCACGCCGGCCATATGGCAGGCATAGGCCAGGCTGCTGCCGAAGCCGCCGCTTTGCATGACCATGGACACCGGGCCCGGCTTGAGCAGCGGCGGGCGTGACAGGCTGCCGAAGGCGGCAAACATGCGTTCGTGGATATTGGCCACACCCAGGCAGTTCGGGCCGATCAGGCGGATGCCGGCGCGGCGCGCGTTCTCCACCAGTTTCTCCTGCAGCAGCGCACCCTCGGGGCCGGACTCGCGAAAGCCCGCGCCCAGCACGATGGCATTGGGGATGCCGCGCGCGCCCAGCTCGGGCACCACATCCACCACCGCCTGCGCCGGCAGCGCGATCACCGCCAGGTCGATGTCACCGTCGATGTCCTTCACCGAGGCGTAGCACTTCAGGCCCTGCGCCTCCTTCAGTCGCGGGTGCACCGGCAGGATGCGGCCCTTGTAGCCCTGGGTGAGCATGGCGTCGATGCCGCGTCCGCCGGGGCGGGACTTGTCGTCGCTCGCGCCGATGATGGCGATGTTTTTGGGGGAGAAGAGTTTCTCGACCTGGATCATGGTGGCAGTTCCCGATATACGAATGACAGAAGACCTTGCCGCAGACACGCGGCGCAAGGCGAGCATGTTAACAGGCTATTGAAGATCGATTTCCGGATGGCCCCTGTTCAATCCATGCACGAGACGCCTCATAGGGAAGCGATTTTGAATTGCACCCGACGCAGGGAGTCACGGGGGTCGCATCCCTCCGCTTTCAACAGGTGTCGCCGATTTCCGCGACGGTGCTGGCGGCAGGGATGGGCAGGCATCGGTTACCCCCTTGTCAAAGGCTTTTCGTCAAATTCCGGGGGACGTGGCTGCGGCGCGGTTTACCCCTTGTCAAAGGTTCTTCGCCGAATTCCGGGGAGACGTGGCTGTGGCGCGGTTGAC
>CAIPGJ010000297.1 GCA_903864555.1 uncultured Pseudomonadota bacterium
CGCAACCTGACGCCAGTGGTATGGGTCTTTCCTGGCGAACCGGGATTGCTCAGGAAGAGCGTGTGCGCTGTGCCCGCAGCAGTTTCGTGCCGATGATGTTCTTCGCCGCCAGTTCGGCCTGTGCTCCCTCCGACAGTCCCAGCACGCCGCCCAGCACCTCGGCGTTGTACTGGCCCAGCGTCGGCGCGGCATGCGGCACCGGGTAGGGCTTGCCGCCTTCGCGGAAGGGTGCCGAGGCCTGCGGATGCACGCCGATGAAGGGCCGGTCGATGTACTGCCAGAACTCGCGCGTCTTGAGGTGGCGGTCCTCGAGCAGTTCCCCGGGCGAGAGCACGGCACCGGCGGCCACGCCGGCCTGTTGCAGCAGGGTCATCACTTCGTCCTTGCTGCGTCCGCTGGTCCAGGCAGAGAGGGTGGCTTCGATCTCCGCCTGGCGCTGGCGGCGTTCGGCGGCCTGGGCGAGGCTGGCATCCGCCGCCAGCTTGTCCAGGCCTGCTGCCTTGCACAGCGCCGGCCACATGGCGTCGCTGGTGACGGCGATCAGCACCCATTCATCGTCGCCGGCGCAGCGGAACACGCCATGCGGCGCATGCATGGGATGGCGGTTGCCCAGGCGTGGCCCGACGCTGCCGCGGGCGGATTGTTCGATCACCCAGGGTGCGCACAGGGTCAGCATGCATTCCACCTGCCCCAGATCGATGAACTGGCCCTGGCCGGTGCGCTTGCGATGCAGCAGCGCGGTGAGCAGCGCGGAGCAGGCATTGAGCCCGCTGATGGCATCGCCATAGGCCACATGGTTCTGCGTCGGCGGGGTGCCCTCGGGGCCGGACACGGTGGGCAGGCCGCAGGCGTGCTCCAGCGTCGAGCCATAGGCGCGCAGCTCGCTCCAGGCGGTGCCCGAGCCGAAGGCGTTCATGGACAGCATCACCAGCGAGGGATTCACCTCGACCAGGCGCGGGTAGTCCAGGCCCAGCTTGGGCAGCACGCCGGCGGAGTTGTTCTCGATCACCGCATCGGCGCCCGCCACCAGTTGCTTCACCAGCCTGGCGCCTTCGGGTGTGGTGAGGTCGAGGGTGATGCCGCGCTTGCCGCGGTTCATGTAATTGAAGCGCTGGGTCTTCTCGTACAGCGTCTGCTCGAACATGGCGGCATGCCGCTCCTGGCCGCGCCACCAGTCCGGATACTTGCAGGCTTCCACCTTGATGATGTCGGCGCCGAGGTCGGCCAGCATGCGTGTGGCGAGGGGGCCGGCCCAGCCCATGGACAGGTCGATCACGCGCATGCCGGCGAGCGGCAGCTTTGCCGCAGCCCCAGTGGCAGCCCCAGTGTCAGCGTCGGCCTTGACCGCAGCAAACGCTGAAGGGGACTTTTCCTGGATGGGGGTGGCGTCCTGTTCGCCAGGACGCGGCACCCGTCCGCCCGCGCGGGGCGGGGTGAGGCCCAGGCGCAACGGGTTGCCGGGCGCGCGCACGGTCTGCGTGCCGGTCTGCACGTCGACGATGGCGCCGCGTTGCTGGAAAATGTCCAGCGCCAGCACTTCGGACATTTCCGGCACCACGGCAAAGGGCAGCTTCAGTCGCAGCGCCTCTTCCAGCCATTCGCGCGCAGTGCGCTCCATGAAGCGCGGGCTCAGGCGCTGCTCCAGTTCCTTGGCGCGCCGGGCGCGCTCCACCGACACGTAGTAGTTGGGGTCTTCACCCAGCTCGGGCATGCCGGCCATGCCGCAGAAGCTTTTCCACTGCGCCGGCGAGTTGAAGGTCATGCCCAGCCAGCCCACCTTGCAGCGAAAGATGCCTAGGGTGCCGCCGGCGGTGAACAGGTTGATGCCGGCGCGGCGCTCGACATAGCCGGGCGCCAGGCGTGACAGGTCCAGCTCGGCCAGTGCCACGGCCGACTCGTGCACGCTCACCTCGATGTTCCGCCCACGCGCGCCATCGAGGCGCGCCATCAGCGCCGCCATCACCGGGATGAAGGCAGACAGCCCGCCGATGATGGAGGACTGGTAATCAGCCAGCGCCAGCGGTGGGCCCTCGATGGGGCCGACCAGCTTCACCAGCCCGGCGAGGGCGCGACAGACCGCATCGCTGCCCTGGTAATCGCAGTAGGGGCCGCTGGAACCGAACCAGCTGACATCGGCGATCACCAACTGCGGATGCGTCTTCGCGAGGGCGGCGTGGTCCACGCCGGCGGCGCGACGCTCGGCCGCGCTCATGCCGTCGATCAGCACATCGGCACCGGCCAGCAGCGTGTGCAATCGCTCCTTTGAGCTGGTCAGGCTCTGCTTATTGAAGTTCAGGTAGCTGAATTCGGTGCTCTCCTGGTGGCCGCCGCCGATGTCGATGCGGGGCAGGGCCTGCCGGCCCGGATCACCCCCGGGTGCTTCCAGCTTCAGCACCTCCGCACCGAAATCGGCAAACAGTCTGGCGCAGTAGGCGGCAGCCGGGAGGCTGCCGGTCTCGATGACGCGGATGCCGCGCAGCGGTGCAGTGGCGAGAGTGGCGGGAGTGGTGTCAGTGGCGCTTGCAGTCATGCTGTACCTGATATCCGGTTGAAGCTTGATCTTTGAGGGATCCGGCGTCTCCGTGCAGGAGAAAACCGGTCGTTGGGGTGGTTTTCGTGGTCAGACAGGCTCGCCACGAACGCAATGGGTGC
>CAIPGJ010000298.1 GCA_903864555.1 uncultured Pseudomonadota bacterium
GCAGCCGCTGATACAGCAGTGCCAGGCCAGAGAATCGGCAACATCCTTGCCGCCCGCGCAGCCTTCAGAACAGGGCAAATCGGAGTACGCTACGCAGGCAGCAGACACCGATCCCGGTCCCATCCACCAACGGATCCAGACTCATCGCCGGACCGCCAGGAGGCAACCAGAATCGCCTGCAGTCCCGCCCATCAGGAGGAGAACATCATGTCGCACACCCTGCCCACGCCTGCCTTCATGGCCCTCACACTGGCACTGGGGCTGACGCCCGGCGCGGCCATCGCCCAGCAGGCCGCCTTTCCCGCCAAGCCGGTCACCATGGTGATCCCGCTGGCCCCTGGCGGCCCGGTGGACACCGAAATGCAGATCTATCTGCCGCGGCTGCGAGAAGCCTTCGGCCAGACCTTCATCAATGACTTCCGCTCCGGCGCAGCCGGCGCCATCGCCGGCGCCTATGTCGCCAAAGCCCCGGCTGACGGCTACACGGTGCTGGTGATCAACAGCGCCTTCACCATCTTCCCGGCGGTACAGAAGAACCTGCCCTTCAGTTTTCCCGGCGACTTCGCACCCATCACGCTGATGAGCAAGCGGCCCCTGCTGCTGATGGGGCCGCCCGGTTTCGCGCCGAACACCTTCGCCGAGTACGTTGCCTTTGCCCGCGCCAACCCGGGCAAGATCAATTTCGGCACCACCGGCGTAGGCGCCGGCACCCATCTGTCGGGCGCCTGGATCCATCACGCCACCAAGACCGCCGCAACCTTCGTGCATTACAAGGGCACCGGCCCCTTGCTGCCCGACCTGATCTCCGGCCGCATCGACGTCTCGGGGGTGGCCGTGCCGCCCGGCCTGCCGCACATCAAATCCGGCAAGCTCAAGGCCATCGCCATGATGAGCGACCGACGCAGCCCGCTCCTGCCCGACCTGGCCACCATCGCCGAACAGGGCATCCCGGGCTATGACTATTCGTCCTATACCGGCTTTCTCGCGCCGGCCGCCACCCCGCCGGCCATCGTCAACCGCTTGCATGAAGGCTTCATCAAGGTGCTGCGAACCCCCGAGGTCTCGGCGCGCCTGGAAGCCGACGGCAACACCATCATCGGCAACACCCCGGCACAGTTCCGCCAGATGCTGCTGACCGAGGTCAACCACTGGAGCAAGCTGGTGCAGGAGACCGGCATCAAGGCCGAGGACTGATCAGCAAGGTCGGCCCATGACGCAAGGCCCCGGCCTGCGGGGTCTCGGGTTACGTCCCAGCCGCGCTGGGCCGGCGCTGATACTTCCTCACCCGCCCCAGCTTGGTCAGGCCCACATAGATATTGCCGACCGAATCGATGCCCATGCCATGCACCGGCGGCACCTCCCAGCGCGCCAGCACGGCGCCCTGCCCGTCGCGCACGCTGATGGCCGGACCGCTGCCCTCCGAGGCGCGTTCGCAGAGATAGAAAATGCCCTGGCTGTCGCGGGCGATGTCATTGGGTTCGCCCATGCCGGTCCACTGGCCGATGAATTGCCCGTCCGGTGAGAAAATCTGCACGCGCGCATTGGCACGATCGCAGACGTACAGCGTGCCATCGGGCGCGAAAGTCAGGCTGTGCGGCAGATGGAACTCCCCGGGCGCCGAATTGCCCGGCTGTCCCCAGGACTGGATCAGTTGCCCCTCCGCGCTGAAGCGGTGGACACGGCTGTTGCGATAACCATCGGTCACGTACAGGTCACCATTGGGCCCGGGCATCATCTCGGTGGGATGGTTGAATGGCCCGGCAGCGCGCAGCGGCAGGATGCGCCAGTCCTCGCAGCCGGTATCGGATGGCTGGCCGCGGGTGCCGATCTCGCGGATCAGCCGTCCATCGAGGGAATAGACCAGCGCGACATTGTCGGTCTGGTCAGTGATGTAGGCGACATCGTTGACGATGCGCAGGCCATGCGCGCGCCTGAACAGGCCCGCCCCCCAGGACCGCAGATAGCCGCCGTCGGCATCGAATACCAGCATTGCCGGGTCCTTGCGCTGGAACACGTACAACTGGTTCTTCGAATCCGTGGCCACCCGGCTGATCAGGCCGAAGGATTGCCCCTGCGGCAGCCTGGCGAAATCCTCGATGACGTCATATTGATAGTGTCCGGTACCGACTTGCATGTGCCCCCCCCGATTGAACCGACCCTGTGGAACCCGCATGATTGAGCCGACTGTATTGAACCACCCTGGTCTGCAACCATCGAGCCGCCTGCTCGCATGCTGGAGATTAGTCCCTCTCCGACTTATCACCCTCGTCTTCGGCTGACAATTCCACCCCCAGCAAACCCTGAACCTGCTCATCGGGCAGCGCTTCGACAGCCTTCAACCTGCTCTCCATCACTCGCGTGCGCGTCTCGGCCCGGTCGATGGAGTTGGCCACCGCGGCCAGTTGCCGCTTGGTGTTGGCGAGCACGTCGCCGAACTTGCCGAACTCGGTCTTGACCGCGCCGAGCACCTGCCACACTTCGCTGGAGCGTTTCTCGATGGCCAGGGTGCGGAATCCCATCTGCAGACTGTTGAGCAGCGCAGTCAGCGTGGTCGGGCCGGCGATGGTGACGCGATAATCGCGTTGCAGCGTGTCGGACAGGCCCGGACGGCGCAGTGCCTCGGCATACAGGCCCTCGGTGGGCAGGAACAGCAGCGCGAA
>CAIPGJ010000299.1 GCA_903864555.1 uncultured Pseudomonadota bacterium
CGCCAAGGCGCGCTGCGCCGAGGCCGGCATCGACCTGGGACGCGAGTGCATCCGCCTGCACGGGGCCATCGGCTTCACTGACGAGTACGATGCGGGGCGGTACCTGAAGCGCGCGCTGGTGCTGTCGGCCTGGATGGGCAATGCCACCGAGCATCGCAAGCGCTTCGATGCGGCGCGCAGCACGCACAAGGACCTGGATGCCGAGGCCGCCGCGCGCCTCAAACAGATCAAGCCCGCCGACCTGCCCGGTGCCCCCGGCGAACGCGCCGCCGACACCGACTGGAACGCCCTCTCCGACGAGCAGTTCCGCGTCGAGGCTGCCGCCTTCTTCGAGAAACATTTCCCCCAACACCTGCGCTTCATCCAGCGCCGCATCAAGAAGGTGGAAGGCTATGACTACCTGAAGACCGCCTCGAAATACGGCTGGTTCGCGCCGGCCTGGCCACGCAAGTGGGGCGGCATGGCCTTGTCACCCGCCAAGCAGGTGATCCTGCTGGAAGAGCGTGAACGCGTCGGCGCCGTCACCGTGCTCGACATGGGCGTGGTCATGCTCGGGCCCCTGCTGATGAAATTCGGCAACGAAGAGCAGCAGCGCGAATACCTGCCGAAGATCATCTCCGCCGAGCATATCTGGTGCCAGGGCTATTCCGAGCCCAACTCCGGTTCCGACCTGGCCAGCCTGCAGACCACCGCGGTACAGGACGGTGACGAGTGGGTGATCAACGGCTCCAAGATCTGGACCTCCGGTGCCACCGAAGCCAATCACATCTTCATGCTGGCCCGCACCAACAAGGACGTGAAGCGCCAGGCCGGCATCAGCTTCTTCCTCATCGACATGAAGACCCCCGGCCTGACCGTGCGACCGATCCAGACCATCAATGGCGAGACGCCCTTCTGCCAGACCTTCTTCGACAACGTGCGCGTGCCGGCGAAGAACATGGTGGGACAGCTGAACCAGGGCTGGACCGTGGCCAAGGGCCTGCTCGGCTTCGAGCGGCTCAACAGCGGCACGCCGCGCCGCCCGCAGTTCCCGCTCAACAAGACCCGCCAGATCGCGCAGCAGCGTGGCTTCTGGGATGACGCCGACTTCCGCGCGCGTTACACCAAACTGGAGATGGACGTGCACGACCTGGGCATCATCTTCGGCTTGTTCGCCGGCATCGTCGCCAGCGGCGCCAACCCCGGGCCGGACATTTCCATGCTGAAGATCTGGGCCTCGGAAACCACCATGCGGCTCAACGCACTGATGGTGGAGGCAGCCGGCGCCGCCGGTGCACTGAGCGACGACCTCGACTTCGGCAACGGCGTGAAGGCCGACGTCTTCGGCGGCTACTGCATGATGTTCCCCGGCCTCATCGCCTCGGGCACCAACGACATCCAGCGCAATGTGTTGTCCAAGCGGGTGCTGGGCTTGCCGGGCTGAGCAGCAGTCGGGTTAACCCCCTTGTCAAAGGCTCTTCGTCAAATTCCGGGGAAGTGACGTCAGCAAGCCAGTCGGTGTTAACCCCCTTGTCAAAGGTTCTTCGCCGAATTCCGGGGAGACGTGGCTGTGGCGCGGTTTACCCCCTTGTCA
>CAIPGJ010000300.1 GCA_903864555.1 uncultured Pseudomonadota bacterium
CATCACCGCCAAGACCGCGCTGGTGCACATGGAGGAAAAGGTCGGCAAGCTGGGGCTCACGCTGTACAAGAGCACCGAGACGCGCTGGACCAACCAGAAGGGCGAGTTCGTCCGCAGCCGCATTTCCATCTCCATCGTCTACTAACGGGTGATCGCCATGTCATACAAAGTCTATTTCGATGATGTCAAAGTCGGCGACGAACTGCCCGCCTTCGTGAAGCAGACCGACTTCATGCACTGGAACCGCTATGCCGCGGTGAACGACGAGTTCGTCTACATCCACATGGATGACGAAGCCGGCAAGAACGGCGGCAACGCACAGGGTGCCTTCGGCATGGGCAACCTGCGCTGGGCCTACCTGCAAAACATGATCCGCGACTGGATGGGTGATGAGGCCGAAGTGAGGGAGATGAGCGTGCAGTACCGCGCCATCAACCAGAAGAACGATGTGCTGACCTGCACCGGCAAGATCACCGAAAAGAAGTCCGAAGGCGGCGAGAACCTGGTGCGCATGGACATCAATGTCATGAACCAGGATGGCAAGGGCACCACGCCCGGCTACGCTGTCGTTTCACTGCCTGCACGGAAGTAAGCAGGCCGTCACGCTGATGCACATGCCGGGGGGAGGTCCGCTCCCGGCATGGACTTTCCACCAGGGCTTTCTTCGCCAGACAAGCATTGGCCACCATTCCGGATTCTGAGCACCCCCTCCGTTACGACATCGCCGCCTGGGTGCTGACGGGCCTGGCGCTGTTTCTGGTGCTGCGCCTGCACCTGCTGTCGGCACTCATCGCCGGCCTGCTGGTTTTCGAGGCGGTGCACGTGGTGGCTCCCTGGATACGTGCGACCGCCCGCGACCGCAATCGCCGCCTGGTTGCGGTGAGCCTGCTGGCCGCAGCGATATCCCTGCTGATCGCCCTCATCGTGGCGGGACTCATCACCTTTTTCAGCAGTGAGTCGGGCAGTGTGCCCGCGCTGCTGCAGAAGATGGCCAGCATCATCGAGGATGCGCGCGCCCGCTTGCCGGACTGGGTAACCGACCACCTGAGCCATGACGTGGCCGGACTGCAGGCGGCGATCGTGGAATGGCTGCGCACCCACGCCAGCGACCTGACCGGCTGGGGCGAAGCCGCCGGCCGCGTGCTGGCCCACATCCTCATCGGCCTGGTGATCGGTGCGCTGGTGTCACTGCGCGAGGCCGATGCCGGTGAGCGCACGGGCCCGCTGGCACGGGCATTGTCCGAACGCGCGGCGCGCCTGGGCGAAGCCTTCCGCCGCATCGTTTTTGCGCAGATCCGCATCTCGGCGCTCAACACCACGCTCACTGCCGCCTACCTGGTGCTCGTGCTGCCCATGCTCGACATCCACCTGCCGCTGCTGAAGACCTTGATCGTGATCACCTTCCTCGCCGGCCTGCTGCCGGTGCTGGGCAACCTCATCTCCAACACGGTCATCGTGGTGGTGAGCCTGAGCTTCTCGCTGTACGCCGCCATCGCTTCGCTGGTGTTCCTGGTGGCCATCCACAAGCTGGAGTACTTCGTGAACGCGCGCATCGTCGGCAGCCAGATCCGCGCCAGCGCCTGGGAGCTGCTGCTGGCCATGCTGGTGATGGAGGCGGCCTTCGGACTGCCCGGGGTGATCGCCGCGCCCATCTTCTACGCCTACCTCAAGGACGAACTGTCCAGCCGGGGGCTGCTGTGAGGATGGACTTCCTGGCCCGCATAAGCCACAAGCAGCGGCTCATCGCCACGCTGTCGGTGCTGCTGAGCCTGGGATTTTTCACCGCCGGCTGGACCAACTACAGGATATCCAGCGCCGCCATCCGCGAGGCCATGGTGGTGAGCGAGCTGCCGCTGACCGCCGACAACCTGTATTCGGAGATCCAGAAGGACCTGATCCGGCCGGTGCTGGTGTCCTCCATGATGGCC
Source organism: uncultured Pseudomonadota bacterium (assembly GCA_903864555.1). Next base: position 1,929 of record CAIPGJ010000300.1, read on the forward strand.
AGCGACACCTTCGTGCGCGACTGGGTGCTGTCCGGGGAGACCGACACGCCGCGCATGACCCGCTACCTGCGCGAGGTGCGCGACCGCTTCGGCGCCTTCACCAGCTTCTTCGTCTCCGAGCGCACCCGCACCTATTACCAGGCCGAAGGGGTGCTCA
>CAIPGJ010000301.1 GCA_903864555.1 uncultured Pseudomonadota bacterium
GATCCTCGATTCGAGACTGGATCAGTGTTTCCTTAAGTCTACGACCCATGCTGCCTGCCTGATAGACTCGCCGGCCGCATGGCAATCTGCCTCACCCTGCCTACAGGAACCACCATGATCTTCATGCTGCTCAAGACCGGCGGCCTCGACTACATCCCCGAGAACGTCCTCAATGACTGGGGCCTGGAACCTTCACGTTCCTGGCAGGCAGGCGAAGAGGGCCCGGCCGGCACGCCCTACCCCGATTGCGGCTTCAACCTCACCCTGCCCAACCATGAGTCGGCAGCCGATGCCATCGCCTGGCTGGAGGACTACCTGGAGGACCGCCCCGAGATGTTCCATGAACTGCTCAGCCTGGGCGCAGTGATGGAACTGCATGTGGGCACCTCGCTGGCCGCAGACGAAACCGTGGCACAGCCGCTGACCTTCCCCCGCTCGGTGCTGGCGACATTAGCCGCCTGCGAGGTGGAACTGAGCGTCATCGCCTTTCGCAGCGACGGGGAAAACTGAACACCCCGGAGGCCTGCAATTTGTCGCTGGATAGCGACATTTTCTTGCGGTACAAAATGGCAAAATGTCGTTGAAAAACGACAACTTATATTTAAAAAAAATGTCAACGATCGTATCAACCCATCGTTAATGGAAGCAGGTCTGGAAGAAACAGGCCACCCCTGCAAATCACACTGAAAGGTTGATCATGAACAAAATCATCGCAATCCTGGTTGCTGGTCTTTTCTCCGCTGCTGCAGTTGCCCAGACCCCCGCGCCCGCCGCTGCTCCGAAGGCTGACACGAAGGCTGCCGCACCTGCTCCGAAGGCTGAAGCCAAGGCCGACGCAAAGGCTGCTGCTCCCAAGGCCGACGCAAAGGCTGCCGCTCCCAAGGCCGACGCAAAAGCTGCCGCTCCCAAGGCCGACGCAAAGGCTGCCGCTCCCAAGGCTGACGCAAAGGCTGCCGCTCCTGCCCCCAAGGCTGATGCCAAGAAGTAATAGCGTTAAAGACCGGACGGTATCGCCGGCCGGTCGCGAAGCAGCAGGGAGCACGAGGGCTGTTGTCCCTCGGGCTCCCTCGGAAAAAAGCCAGGTTCGCCTGGCTTTTTTTCGTTCGTTTTCGGTCTGCTGCGCGCTTATCCGCTGCCGGTTTGACCTGGCGCATTGACAAGCCCTCCCCGCCCGCTTGATGATTTCAGCGCTTTTCCAGCGTTGTCATCATCGACAGCAGCATGCCCGGACAAGGCGACAGCAGCCTATCGATCGCCCGGTCAGCAGGCCTGGTTTTTCCGCCGGATGCGCGGCACGCACCCCGCGGGATGACCACCGGCCATGCCGTTGTCCTTCACCCTCAGGAGGACACCCATGATCTGTTACAGCACCCCCGAGGCAGCCCAAGCCTCCCGCACCGAACGCTCCTTGTCCGGCGGCGGCATCACCTACCGCACCGAATACGTCCCGCCGAAGTTTCCACAAGCTGGCGGTGAATCCTTTCCGGTGCCGCAGGCCTTCAGCATCGAGCAGACGCCGGGGGCCACCTCGCTGCCGCACTTCCACGATGAAGACCAGTTCCAGGTCATTCCCTGCGGCAACGGCACCCTGGGCAAACACCCGGTGGCCGGCGTGAGTGTGCACTACACCAACCGCCAGACCGGCTACGGCCCCATCATCGCGGGCGAGCACGGCATGACCTTCTTCACGCTTCGGCAGATCGCCACGCGCGGCATCTGGTATCTGGGCGATGAAGGCGTGCGACCGGAGCGCGCCGCCCCCAAACGCCAGGAAACCGCCGGCCCCATCCCGCTCAGACAAGCCGACGCACTGAAGTCGCTCACGGCATCCGAAGTCACCGAAGTATTCAAGCCGCATGCCGACGGACTGGCCTGCTGGGTGGTCAGCGTGCCTGCCGGCGCCAGCGTCGCCTCGCCCGTGCATCCGCAGGGCACCGGCCGCTACCTCATGGTCATCAACGGCAGCATGCTGCTCGATGGCCACGAGCTCACGCCCTTCTGCCCGGTGTTCGTCTCCCACGATGAAGCGGCGTTCCGGCTCACCGCCGGCGCGGGCGGCCTGGAAGTGCTGGTCATGCAGTACCCGGGGGGGCAGCGCGTGCTGGAACGCAAATGCCTGCCCCTGTCGCAACAGGGGCCGCTGTCGCGAGGCCAGGTGGCCAAAGGCCTGGACAAGCACACCGGCTGAGCTTTGCTTGCTGCATAGCCCTGGGGCCGGATCGCTGTCACGCAAGGGACGGACCGGCCCCTTGCTCCCGGCCGGTACTGCCGCGAAAGACACCGGAGGTTCTGTGACAAACTGGGGCTTGCCCGTGGCGGCACACAGAACAGCTCACGGCACACCGTATTCCGGTACACCAGTCCACATTGGCAAGGAGGACAGCACATGATCAGCTTCACCCATCCCGACAAGGCTCGTGCCACGCGCGTGGCAGGCACCATCTCCGGCGGCGGCGGCACCTTCCGCACCGATTACGTCCCGCCGAAGTTCCCGCAGGCGGGCGAAGAAGCCTTTCCCGTGCCGCAGGCCTTCAGCATCGAGCAAAGCCCCGGCTCCACGTCGCTGCCGCACTTCCATGACGAAGACCAGTTCCAGGTCATCCCCCAGGGTGCGGGCACGCTGGGACGCCATGCAGTCGGCGCCATCAGCATCCACTACACCAACCGCCAGACCGCCTACGGCCCCATCGTCGCCGGCGAACAGGGGCTGACCTACTTCACCCTGCGCCAGATCGCCACCAAGGGCATCTGGTACCTGGGCGAAGGCGCCAAGCCCGAACGTGAAGCGGTGAAGCGCCAGGAAACCGCCGGTCCCATCCCGGTGAAAGCGGCAGCCGAACTGCAAGCGCTCAAGGCCGTGGAGACCGAGGCCGTCATCGAGCCGCAGGCCGACGGACTGGCCGCCTGGGTGGTGCGCGTGCCGGCCGGCATGACGGTCGCTGCGCCGGTGCATCCGCAAGGCACGGGGCGCTACCTCATCGTCATGAGTGGCACGCTGCTGATGCAGGGCGAGGAACTGCCGTCCTTCACCCCGGTGTTCGTCTCGCATGACGAGAAGGACGTCACACTCACCGCCGGCGCAGGCGGCGTGGAAGTGCTGGTGCTGCAATACCCGGGCGGCCAGCGCGTGATCGAGCGCAAGTGCAAGCCGCTCAGTGCCCAGGGGCCGAAAGCCAAACACGGCCCGCAGCAGGCGCCGGCGCAGCCCTGATCCGGGAAGCACTCACCCCGGGCAACCCTTTGACATGCCCGGGTGAGCCTGTCCCCGGCAAGCGCCGGGCATGCGACGGCAATCGAGCCACAGGATGGCATCCAGGACCGCCTGTCATCAGACAAGCCTCTCAACAACAGCACCAACGCAGGAGCACGCCATGGCCCGCCTGCCATACCTGAACCGGGATGATCTGCCGGCCGAGTACAGTGACTACTTCGAAAGCCTGCGCACGCCCGAAGGGCAGATGATGAACATCCATCGCATGATGGCCCATCGCCCCAGCCTGCTGCAGGCCCGCGTCAACCTGTCGCGGACCATCAACCGCAAGGCGCCGACGCTGCCGGCACGTTACCGCGAGCTGGCGCAACTCACCGTCGGCCGGGTCACCGCTGGCACCTACGAGTTCCACCACCACATTTCGCGCGGCCAGAAAGCCGGGCTGACGCCGGAACACATCATGGCCCTGCCGGTGTGGGAAAGACACCCGATCTACACCAGCGAAGAGCGGGCGGTGATGCGCTACGCGGAGGAGATGACGCGCGACATCCGCGTCATCGATGCCACCTTCGACGCCTTGCGCACATTCCTGTCACCCGCCCAGATCGTGGAGCTGACCCTGGTGGTGGCGCATTACAACTCCACCGTGCACTTTCTCGAAGCGCTGCAGGTCGGGCTGCACGAGGACGGCGGCGAGTAATCAGACAGTTGTTGAATAAGGGGGACACGCCCCCCCTTACCCCCGACTCTTGGGGCTGTTGCAAAACGCTTCCCTCCGAACATGCTTCTATGAAAAGAGCACAAGTGGCTTCGGGAATCGTTTTTCAACAGCCAGGCAAGCTTCCGGAAGGAACGCCATGTCACGTATCACATTGCCCGAGCCCGATACCATGTTCCCGGAGCAGCGCCGCGTCTACGACCGGTTGATTGCATCACGCGGGCATATCTTCGGGCCGTTTCGCGCTGCCCTGGTACGGCCGGAAATCGCCGAGCGCATGCAGCAGATGGGCCTGCTCTACAAGGAAGGCGCCGCCATTTCGCCCAGGCAGCGCCAGTTGCTGGTGCTGATCACGGCGCGCTTCTGGAACGCCAAGCCGGAGTGGTGGAACCACGTCGGACGCAGCCTGAAGGCCGGCATCAGCGAGGCGGTGATACGCGCCATCCGCGACCGGCACCGCCCCGCATTCGCGCACGAGGATGAAGCGGCGGTGTACGACTTCGTCACCGAGCTCTACGAGCAACGCCGGGTTTCGCAGGCCACGCATGATCGCGTCGTAGCCCTGGTGGGCCAGGTGGGCGCGGTGGAACTGAGCACCGCGGCAGGCTACTTCAGCATGGCGGCCTTCATGCTCAATGCCCACGACATCGGCATCCCGGTGGTGACCATTTCCGAGCTGGAGACTCTGCCAGACTAGGTACAGGAACAGCAGGACACATCCGCACCAATCGAGAATCCGTCCGCACTGCACTCAACCAGCGCGGATCAAGCCAACCGGGGAGCACAGCATGAAAGCAATCGTCCAGGTCCTGTCTGCCGCACTGCTTGCCCTGTCCAGCGCCTGGGCGCTGGCGCAGGGCGCCTATCCCAATCGCCCCATCCGCCTCATCGTGCCCTATCCGCCGGGCGGCAGCACCACCGCCGCCTCCCAGCTGCTGGCACCGCGCCTGGCCAAGTCCATGGGCCAGCAGGTCATTGTCGACAACCGCCCCGGGGGCAACACCGTCATCGGCAGCCAGGCAACGGCACGCGCCCCGGCGGACGGCTACACCGTCCTGCTGGTCACCAGCACCCATGCCATCAATCCGCTGATGATGCGCGACCTGCCCTATGACAGCATCCGCGACTTCACCCCCATCGGCACGGTGCTGAACACCTATTACCTGCTCGCCATCCATCCTGGTGTCCCAGCCCAGACACTGGCCGAATTCATCGCCCTGGCAAGGAAAAGCCCAAAATCCATCAACTATGGATCGGTGGGCAGTGGCGGCGCGGTGCACCTCGCCTCGGAGTTGTTCAATTCGGTGGCTGGCGTGGATACCCAGCAGGTGCCCTACAAGGGAACCGGGCCGCTGGTCACCGACCTGATGGCCGGACGCGTGCAGTTCTTCATCAACAACACACTCAATCTGGCGCCCATGGTCAAGGTCGGCAAACTGCGCGGGCTCGCCGTATCAGGCGAGCAGCGCTCGGGTGTGCTGCCTGAGGTGCCGACCTTCGCCGAGGCCGGCCTGCCCGGCTACAAGGCCGGCAACTGGTTCGGCCTGCTGGGCCCGGCCGGGCTGCCGCGCGACATCCTGGCACGGCTTTCCGGCGAACTGATGAAGATCATCGGCTCGCCTGAAGTCAGGGAGGAACTGAACAGGCAGGGCCTGGATCCCTTTGCCTCCACGCCCAATCAGTTTGCCGCGCTGATCAAGTCCGACATGGCCAGGTTCGCCACCCTCGTCGAGTCAGCCGGCATCAAGATGGAGAACTGAACCCGGGCTCCTGCAAGACATCCGGATATTGCTGATCATATTTAAATCAATGATCCAATGATGACGGCACTAGCAATCCAGATTTGATCATAATACATTTCCGGATCGAGCGGCAGCGGCAAGCGGCGGCACTGTCCGCCGCCACCCCTCAGAGCCCCAGCACCCGCTTGGCAATGATGTTGTGCTGGATCTCGTTGGAGCCGCCGGCGATGGTGCGTTCCGGGGTCATGTAGAAATTCGGCGCGGTGCAGGCGGCCCATTCCGGTCCGACCACTTCATCGGTCTTCGCCGTCATGAAGTCGTGCTGGCAGGGGATGGCATGCGGGCCGGCCACCTGCAGCAGCAGTTCC
>CAIPGJ010000302.1 GCA_903864555.1 uncultured Pseudomonadota bacterium
ACTCGGCTGGCGTAGCCCAGTAATCGGGCTGCGCCCAATGCGCCTGGTCAGTACGGTAGGGAATGCGGTTCAGCATGTCGTTCACGACCTGCAACAAGGCTGCCTCACGGCCCTTCTCCGCGTCCAGCCGCTGCCGGAAGGGCGGCGTCTTTTGCGTGCGCGCGCCATTGATCCATTCGGATATCAGGTTGCGGGCCGCCGCCGAGAAGCGATCAGCAAGCTGGGTGATCAGTTGTTCACTGACGCGCGTGGTGTAGCCCAGTTCGGGTTGCGATTGGGCGTGTACGCACAGGGCCATGGCAAGACAAAGTGCAGCGCCCGATAGGATGCAGCACAACCTTTTGTACGAAAGAGCCGCGGCGCCTTGCACCCAAACGGTGTTGTCAGACATCGCCCCCGGGGACTTGTCCAAGCGCGCCGTCAGAAACACCTGATCAAGGTACCGGCAGTGACCAGAACGACCTGCGGGCGGCTGCTGACATTGGGTGGTTGGATCGGGAGTCATGGGGGCTTAAGTTCTTCCGTTTATTGGCGTACGTTTGCTCATTCAGCATGCCATCAACACACTCACATTTGCTGAATTTATCATTTTTGTTATTTATTCGCACACGCCGCCCAGTAGCCCATCTTCGAAAGAAGCCCTTGATCGTCCATGAGTCGTGAAAGCATCAACTGGAAAAAGCAATTTTTACTTTTTTCATATTCGCCAAGACCCTATGCCGACTGACGGCAGGCAGCCAGGGCTCGGGCGCTCATCGGAATGGCTCAAGGCTGAACACATTAGGCACTGCAGCGAAGTGGGGTGTCCGCCTGGCGTTTGCTCTCTTGCCACACCAAAATCCCGACAAGGCGGGGTTCGGGCAAGGCATCCCCGTTCAAGGCACACTCTTGGCGTATGCGGAGGCTGGCAACGTTGCTGGAATATGGGGGCAGGCCTTCCTTGCCCTTCTATTTTTGAGGCTGTTGCGGCACGCTTTTATCAGGGACGCTTCAAAAGCAGGCAAAAAGCAGCTGCAAAAATCGTTTTTTCAAGAGCCTGCTGCCCTGATCAGCAGGCTCGCTCCCGGGAAAGAGCTTGCCTGAGAAAAAACCGTTGCCATCAGCCAGAAGGCACGGCCATCCTTTCGATCAGGACGATCCGGCAAGCTTCACGGCGCTTGCAGGAGGGGTTCCGGGAAACTCCGGATAACGAGCAATCTGCACCACCGAGGTTTTCTTGATTGCCCCGCTGACCTTCTGGCACTGATAAAAGCATCTGCCCCCCGGGATTTCCGGACGATCAAAAGGACTCCGGCCACTATGATGAACAGGGGGAATAGGCCGTGTGCCGATCGCACTTGTTTGGTAAGGAAACACTGATCAAGTCTCGAATCGAGGATCACCGTTCAACGGTTTCCTCTGGCGTGGGGGATAGACAAGGGGGCGTAGCCCACATGTTCAGCGCTTCCGTCAACGACCCCCTGGATAACCCTGGTGGAGCCGCCCATCTCCCGGTCAGGTCGGTTTTTCCGACAGGCCGCCATCACTTGGATTGCCTTTGTGGATCAAATGGCAGGCGCTGGCCAGCCACTACTCCAACGCAAAAACATTATCGGCGTGCTGACAGCGATGCCCGGTCTTTGCCTCTTGCTGGGCCCGGGCTGATCTCTGTTGAAGTCATGGGCCAGGACAGGCTCATGACTAATCCGCCCGGATGTTGTTGTCCCTGACGATGGGCGCCCAGCGCGCGCGCTCCTCCAGCATGATGCGGCGCGCTTCCTCCCCGGTACCGGGCATGGCCACCACGGCCTGCTTGGCGAACTGCGCCACCAGCTCGGGCGCACTCAGGGCGGCCTTCACCACCTGCGTGATGCGGGCGGATATGGGAACAGGCAGCCCCGCCGGCCCCACCAGTCCTGAATAATTGTCGGACAGCACTTTCGGATAACCCGCTTCGGCCGTGGTGGGCACATCCGGAAACACCGCCAGGCGGCGCGCGCTGGTCACGGCGATCGGCCTCATGCTGCCTGAGGTGATGTGTGACTGCACACCCACCGCATCGGCCAGTATCAGTTGCACCCGTCCGCCCAGCAAATCGGTGATCGCCGGCCCTATGCCCTTGTAGGGCACATGCAGCATCTCGATTTTCGCCTCGACCTTGAGCAGTTCCAGGCCCAGTCGCGTGATGGAGCTGGTGCCGGCGGAACCGAAGCTCAACTTCTTCGGGTCGGCCCGGGCCTCGCGCACGATGTCCTGTACCGTGGCCAATCCGGTCTTGGGTGTAGTGACGATGATCTCCGGCGAGTTGCTCAGCAGCGCCAGGAAATCCAGTTCCTTGTCGTTGAACGGCGGCACATCGAAGACCAGCGGGGCGAGGGCAAATGCGGATATCCCGGTCACCCCTATCGTGTAGCCATCCTTGGGGGCCTTGGCCACCAGTGCAGCGCCCACCGCCCCGCCGCCGCCGCCGAAGAATTCGACCACCATGGGCTGGCCCAACTGCGTGGACAGGGCCTGCGCGATCAGCCGCCCGCGGATTTCGGCCGGGCCACCGGGCGCATAGAACAGGATGAAGCGCACCGGCTTGGACGGATAGGCGGCGGTCTGCGCGCGGGCGACAGTGCCCAGGCTGCCGAGGACCAGCAGGATCAGCATCAGGAAACGGGGCCAGCTGCGTTGGGTCATGTGTATGGCTCCTGCCATGTGGACGGGATTGCGGGGGATGCTGCGGATACGGCCTCAATCGGTACGGATACCGGCCTCACGGATGATGGGCTCGAGCTTGGCGACTTCGCCCTTGATGAAATTGCCCAGGTCCTCGGGCGTGCCCCCGCGCCTGGGCAGCAGGCCCAGGTCATCCAGCCGCTTGCTGCCCTCGGGGGAGGCGATATAGGCATTGGTCACCGCGTTCATGGCATCGATGATGGGCCGCGGCGTAGCGGCCGGCGCGGACAAGGCATACCAGGTGGACATCTCGATATTGGGAAAGCCGGCCTCGCGCGTGGTGGGCACATCGGGCAGTGTCTGCGAGCGCTGTGCGCTGGTCACCACCAGCGAGCGCAGCTTGCCCCCACGCACCAGTCCCAGATTGGGCGGCACCGTGTCGATGCTCATGCCCACCTGCCCGCCGACCACAGCCTGGCCGGTGGCAGCCGACCCCTTGAAGGGAATGTGGTTGAGGCTGATGGCACCCAGTTTCTGCAGCAACTCACCGGTGAGATGCGC
>CAIPGJ010000303.1 GCA_903864555.1 uncultured Pseudomonadota bacterium
ACGCGCGGGTGGTCTTTCAGGAACTGCGCCACCTTGAGCGCGTTCTCGCAGTGGCGGTCCATACGCAGGGGCAGGGTTTCCATGCCCTGCAGCAGCATCCATGAGTTGAAGGGCGAGATGGATGGGCCGAAGGTGCGCAGCACTTCCATGCGCGCCCGCATGGTGTAGCCGAAGTCGCCGAAGGTCTCGTAGAAGCGTACGCCGTGGTAGCCCTTCGATGGTTCGGTCATGCCGGGGAACTTGCCATTGGCCCAGTTGAATTTGCCCGACTCGACGATGGCCCCACCCATGCTGGTGCCGTGGCCGCCCAGGTACTTGGTGGCCGAGTGCACGATGATGTCCGCGCCCCACTCGAAGGGGCGGCAGAGATAAGGCGAGGGCACGGTGTTGTCCACCATGAAGGGGATCTCCGCTTCATGGGCGATCTTCGCCACGGCTTCCAGATCGATGATGTTGAGCAGCGGATTGCCCAGGGTTTCGGCGTAGACGATCCGGGTCTTCGACGTGATGGCGCGGCGGAAGTTTTCCGGATTGGAGGGATCGACAAAGGTAGTGTCTATGCCGAGCTTGCGCAGGTTTACGTCGAACAGGGTGTAGGTGCCGCCGTAGAGCGTGGAGGCGGAGACGATATGGTCGCCCGCTTCCAGCAGCGTGAGGATGGCGGTGGCTTCGGCGGCCTGGCCGGTGGCGGTGGCGACGCAGGCGCGGCCGTTCTCCAGCGCGGCCATGCGTTCCTCGAACACGGCAGTGGTCGGGTTGGACAGGCGCGAGTAGACATTGCCGAAGGTGGCCAGGTTGAACAGGCTGGCGGCATGCTCGGCCGAGTCGAAGACGAAGGAGGTGGTCTGGTACAGCGGTACCGCCCGCGCGCCGGTGGCTGCGTCGGGGATCTGGCCGGCGTGCAGGGCGAGGGTGTCGAAGCCGAACTTGTGATCTGGCATTGTTATCGATTCCGGGTGGTAATCATGGTATTTAAATGATCAATGGAAGTATTGTTATCAATAATCAGGGCATTATCGTGGCCGCAACGGCATACAGGATGGCAATTTCACCGATGACGATGGTGGCGCACAGGGCGTTGAGCGGCATGTCGTCCAGGCGCAGGCAGGCGCCGCTGTAGATGAACCTGGTCATGCCCACCCACTTCTGGGCGAGGCTCGCCTCGTGGTAGGCAGGCATGCCCAGCCGGGCCCAGACATCGGCGTGCCGTGTCTCCAGCCGCCTGAGGATGATGCCGGCTGCAAAGATTTCGACCACCACCAGCAGGACGAGCAGAAGGACGATATGCATGGGGCTATGGGGTCCAGCGTGGGCGATGCGCGGAGATGACGCGGGTGTTGACGCCAACCCAGCCCAGCCCCCCGAACAGCCGCCCATGTTCGATCTTCACGCAGCGGTCGATGATGCAGTCCAGGCCCGCCGCTTCGGCCCTGGCCACGGCGTCCATGTTCGTCACACCGATCTGCTGCCACAGCACTTTCGCGCCGATGGCGATGGCTTCCTCAGCGATGGGGAGCACGTCTTCGGTCTTGCGAAAGACATCCACCATGTCCACCTTGACCGGGATGGCCTGCAGCGAGGGATAGCATTTCTGGCCGAGGATTTCGCTGGCGCGCGGGTTGACCGGGATGATGGTGTAGCCGTGTTCCTGCAGGTACTTGGCGGCGAACTGGCTGGGGCGGAACCAGTCTGCGGACAGGCCGACCACGGCGATGACCTTGCTGGTCTTGAGGATGCGGCGCAGGCCGGAAATGTCATCGATCATGGCGTGCTCCGGGGAATGCTGCGGTTGACTGTGGCGGGCCGTTGGATGAGGGGATTCTAGCCCAGGGGTGCACCCCCACGCTGATCCCCACGGCCGAGGCGGCTGGAGAACGATGGATGACCATGCGTGTATATTCGGCTCACACCCAAAACCCCATCACCATCCGAGGAGGAGCTAGCATGATCGTCGAACAGCGTTCCTACACCATCAAGCCGGGCAGCGCCCCGCTGTACTTTTCCAACTACGAGCAGCTTGGCCTGACCATCCAGCGCCGCATGCTGGGCAACCTGGTCGGTTACTACGTCACCGAGATCGGCGAGCTGAATGTCATCGTGCACCAGTGGGCCTACGAGAACCTCGCCGACCGCGACCAGCGCCGCGAGAAGCTGGGCCAGGAAGCCGACTGGAAGGCCTATCTGGCCAAGTCGCGCGAAGCCGGCCTGGTGCTGAAGCAGGAGAACTGCATTCTCAAGGCGGCACCCTTTTTCGATCCCATCCTGCGCGCCATGCTGGCGGCGGCACCGAAGCCCTGAGCTTTGCATGAACCCGGCGCGGGCAAAGCCGCGCCGCGTCGCGTCGTGTCGTATCGTGTCGCTGAATGGCCATGCACCCGGTGCATGGCCCGACCTGTAGCCCCCAACCTATCTCATGTCCTGAAGGATTGACGCCCATGAAACGCGAGAACCACGGAATCGTTTCAGGCAGCACCCGGCAGACGCGGGCCTGGTTGCTGGCCTGCCTGGGCGCCATCACTGCGCTGTCATCGACGACGGCGCTGTCACAGGCCTTCCCGGCAAAGCCGGTGCGCCTGATCTGCCCGTTTGCGCCCGGTGGTGGCAACGACATCCTGTCGCGCGCGCTGGCCGCACCCATGTCGCGCAGCATGGGTCAGCAGGTCATCGTCGACAACCAGCCCGGCGCCAACACCATCATCGGTCTGGATCTGGTGGCCAAGGCCCCGGCCGATGGTTACACCATGGCCATGGCGAGCAGCAGCTTTGCCATCAACGCCACGCTCTACGAAAAGCTGCCCTACGATCCGCTGCGGGATTTCTCCGCCGTGTCCATGGTGGCGCTGACGCCCTACATCGTGGCGGTTCATCCGGACCTGCCGGCGAAGAATGTGCGCGAACTGATCGCCCTGGCCAGGGCGCAGCCAGGCAAGTTGTCCTACCCTTCCGCCGGCATCGGCAATCCGACGCACCTGTCGGTGGCGCTGTTTGCCTCCATGGCCGGGGTGGACATGCTGCACGTGCCGTACAAAGGCAGCGGCCCGGGCATCGTCGACCTGGTGGCGGGGCGCCATGCGCTCACCATCAACACGGCATTGTCGGTGGCCAACTTCGTCAAGTCGGGCAAGCTGCGCGCCATCGCCATCTCCAGCAACACGCGCGCCGCCGCCATGCCGGACCTGCCCACCGTGACCGAATCCGGACTGCCGGGCTACGAGTCGAGTTCCTGGTACGGCATCCTTGCGCCGGCCAATACGCCGCGCCCGGTGCTGGCGAAGCTGCAGGCGGAGATCGCCAGTGCGATCAATACGCCGGACATGAAAAAGCTGCTGGCCACCCAGGATCTGACGCCGGTGGGCAACACCCCGGAACAGTTCGGCGCCATCATGCAGGGTGACATCGCCAAATGGGCCAAGATCATCAAGGCGACTGGCGCGAAAGCGGAGTAAGCGAACGGCCAGCGAACGGCCCGCGGTGACTGCAGTCAGACTGCCTTCACCCTGACCCTCCCGGTTGGCAGGTGGGCTGCCTCAATCGGCCTTGATGTCGGCCACCTTCACCAGCGTGGCGTACTTGTCGATCTCAGCCTTGAGGAAGGCGCCGAACTGGGCTGGCGATCCGGCGACCAGATCGATGCCCTGGGCTTCCAGCCGTCCCTTCAGTTCCGTTTCCAGCGCCAGGCGGGCGATTTCTGTATTGAGCCGGACGATGATTTCCTGCGGCGTCCCCGCCGGCGTCAGAAATCCATGCCAGGCCGTGACCGAATAGCCGGGCAGGCCCGCTTCGGACATGGTCGGGATGTCAGGCGCGGACAGGCCGCGTTTCTCGCTGGTGACCGCCAGCGCGCGCACCTTGCCGGCCTTGATCAAGGGCAATCCCTGAGGCAGGCTGCTGAAGTACATGCTGATGCGTCCGCCCAGCAGGTCGGTAACCACTGGCGCACCGCCCTTGTAGGCCACATGCACCATGTCCACCTGGGCCATGTGCTTCATCAACTCGCCGGACAGGTGCGCTGAAGAGGCATTGCCCCCGGAACCGAAGGTGAGCGCACCAGGCTTTGCTTTCGCCGCGGCAATCAGTTCCTTGAGCGTCTTTGCCGGAAAGCTTGTCTCCACGATCAGCACATTGGCCGAGGTGCCGGTCAGAATGATCGGGCTGAAGTCCTTCAGCACGTCATAGGGGATCTTCTGGTACAGGCTGACGTTCAGTGCCATGGCCGGCGAGGCGGCGAGCAGCGTGTAACCATCGGGCCTGGATTTCGCCACGAATTCCGCGCCGATGTTGGTATTGGCACCGGCCTTGTTCTCCATCACCACCGACTGGTTGAAGGCTTCCCCCAGCTTTTGCGCGACCAGGCGCGGCACGGCATCGGCGGCGCCACCGGGCAGGTAGGGCACGACGATGCGGATGGGGCGATTGGGATAGCTTTGGGTCGCTGCTTCGAACGATGCGCCGAAGGACACGCCCAATATTGCGCCAAGGCATGTAGCGCGCTTCAGCAGCGTGGCAGGATCATGTGGGCGACGATGTGGCATTGGGGCCTCCTGCAGGTGCTTTATTATGGATGGTGTTAAGGATGGACTGAACAAGTGGTTACGCCCCCTTGTCTATCCCCCACTTTAGAGGAAACATTTGAACGAATATCCTCGATTCAAGACTTGATCAGTGTTTCCTTCATTCATCAGTCCGGCGCAATGCTACCTGTTTTGCAGCGGGCGACACGCGCGCTTCCTGCCGCCCGACATGCCATCGTCTAGCCATTTCCACTTCCGGAGGTTTCATGAAAATCTGGTTCCAGAGCAATATCGCGCTTCGTTCCGATCCGAAATGGGCCAGGTACACGCAGGCCATCGAGAAACACGTGGCCGAGGTCAAGCGCCCGGACACCGAGGTGCGTGTCGAGGGCGTGGAGAAGCAGGAGAAGAACCTGGAGGGCTCGGCGTTCAGCCGCCATGTGAACGTGCGGCAGGTGCTGGACCTGGGGCTGAGGGCGCAGAACGAGGGCTATGACGCCTTCGTCATGGCTGGCCTTGGCACGGCCGGGCATGAGGAGTTGCGTGCCGAACTGGACATTGCCGTGGTGTATGCCGAGGCCGTGGTGTGGGATTTCGCCGTCTGGCAGTACGGCCGCTTCGGCCTCATCGGCCATGGTTACGATGTGTATTTCCGGCGCGTGGAGCAGATCCGCGTGCGTGGCTGCCAGGACCGCTTCGCTCCCGGCGATTACTGCAACTTCAACGAGCATGACATTGCCAAAGCCTTTGATGACCCGGCGCGGGTCATCGAGGAACTGCGCGCCTCGACGCTGCGCAGCGTGAAGGATGGTGCGCGAGTGCTGATCCCGAGCTTCAATGTGCTCAACGACCTGCTGGTTTCGGCCGGCGTGCGCGAGTTCCACGGCATCCCGGTCATGGACACGGGGGGCGTTGCGCTCAAGATGGGTGAATTCCTGGTGGATGCGCGCAAGGCAGGCCTTGCGCCGGGAACCTGCTGAATATGGCGCGGCCCGCACACGGTCCCGGTGCAAGGGCTGTAGTGCAACCCCGGGGGGGTGGCTGCCCGCCATGCCAAGGTAATGCACAGGTGATGCAAAGGTGATGGACCATTGATGGGCACGGCGTCCGCCACGACGGTCGAATCGCTGCGCGAGCGGCATGGCTCGCGCTACAAGTGGCTGGTCCTGCTCACCGTGATGGTGGGCATGATGGGCTCCATCCTCTCCTCCACCATCGTCAATGTCGCGGTGCCGGATCTGAGCCGGCATTTCCATCTCGGCCACGAGCGCGCGCAATGGGTGGCGGCTGCCTTCATGATGGCCATGATGCTGTCCCTGCTCACCACGCCCTGGCTGCTGGCGCGCTACGGCCTGCGGCGCACCTTCATCGGCGCCAATGTGCTGCTCGCGGCGGGCGGCATCGCCGCCGGCCTGGCCTGGGACTTCAACTTGCTGATCGCCCTGCGCGTGGTGGAGGGCTTGGCCTCGGGCGTGCTGCAGGTGCTGCCCAACATCCTCATCATGCGCGCCTTCGAATCGCATCAGCAGGGCCGCGCCACCGGCATCTTCGGCTTCGGTGTGGTGTTCGCCCCGGCGCTGGGGCCCAGCCTGGGCGGCATCCTGATTGAATATTTCGGCTGGCGCTCGATCTTCTTTTCCGTGGTGCCCTTTTGTTTTGTCGCCATCCTGCTGGCGCGACGTTACCTGCCCGAGGTGTCGGCCCTGGTGGAAGGCCGCAAGCCCTTTGACTGGCTGGGCATGCTGTGGGTGGGGGCGAGCGCCGTGGGCCTGCTGAACGGCCTGGTCGAGCTGCAGGATGCCAAGACCCTCTACCCGGCGGGCATCGTGGTGCTGAGCGGCCTTGGCCTGGCGAGCTTTGTCTTCTACCAGTTGCGTGCCAGCCATCCCCTGCTCAACGTGCGCCTGTTCGCCCATCGCCAGGTCGCAGTGGGCGCAGCGGTAGCCTTTGCCCATGGCTTCGGCATTTTCGGCTCCACCTACCTGGTGCCGGTGTTCCTGCAGACGGCGCTGGCCTACACGCCCTCGCAGGCGGGCATGGCGCTGTTGCCGGCGGGCCTGGCCCTGGCGCTGGTGATGCCCTTGGGCGGGCGCATGGCCGACCGCCATCGGCCGGGGCCGCTGGTGACGGTGGGCCTGGTCCTGCTGGCGCTGTCGCTGGTGCTGACCGGCGCTTCGGAAAAGGGCACGGCCTACCTGCTGGTGCTGTGGTGGATCCTGGTCGGGCGCGTGGGCATCGGCATCATGGCCCCGGCGCTGACCCTGGGCACCCTGCGAGGCTTGCCGCAACAGGACATCTCCCAGGCGGCCAGCATGACCGCTTTCACACGTCAGTTCGGCGGCGCGGCGGGCATCAGCATTGTCGGCAGCGTGCTGCAGTGGCGCCTGCTGGTGAATGGCGGTGGTGTCGAGCCCCCCGAGGCCAGCCCGGCCTACATCCATGCCTTCGAGGAAGGCTTCTGGTTTCTGGCCGCCTTCTCGTTTTTCGCGGCGGTGGGCGGCTGGTTTCTGCGGCCGACTCACAGGCCGTCGGCAACGCCCGGCTGAACTGCGGCGTCCATCCAGCAGCGTCGATCTTGTGGTTTCAATCGCCTGCGGCGATGCCATCCCGCCGCGGATCGGCGCCGCCCTGCAGCACCCGCCGGCCGCCCCGTTGAATGACGCTGATGACATGCAGGCCGCTGGTTTCCTCGCCGATGCTGATGGCGTGGCCGCGCTGGCGCAGTGCCGCGGCC
>CAIPGJ010000304.1 GCA_903864555.1 uncultured Pseudomonadota bacterium
CAGCCACAAACAGCCCCAGCGCAAACATGCCGCCACGCCGCGGCAGGTTCACCAGCAGGGTCATGCCGACCACCGACCCGACCAGCGTGAAGGGCACCATACGCAACACTTCGGCCTTGACCGCCAGCCGCGGATTCTCCAATCCAACGCGCAAGGCACTGACCAGGTCCGCCACGCCGAACACCGCCAGCGAAAAGGGCAGTGGCAGGAAATGCGAGGAAACCGGGATGGTCAGCAGCGCCGAGCCAAAGCCGCTGATGCCGTAGATGAGCGCCCCGGCAAAGCCCAGGGGCACCAGCCACAGCAGAAAATCCCAGGATTCCGCCATCAATCCAGTCCGCCCATTCCAGACATTGCCACGATGGCTTCAAATACCATCAGTCCCCCAACAGCAGATGGCGCGAAGCCAGTGCCCCGACATCGTTCATGCTGACCAGCTGCCAGGCCTCGGCCAGCAGGGCCTCGGCCCGGGCCTGCGGCATCACCAGTAGCGCCTGATTGATGAACTTCTCGCCCAGTCCCTGATCGGTCATGGGCTGTTCCAGGCTGCCCTGGTAGTCGGTCACGCGAGCCTCCAGTCGGCTGCCGTCATCCATCACGACCATCACCGAAGCGGCCGAGGCGGCCAGGGCCGGATCTGCCATGACCGTCATGCGCCCGCGCAAGCTGCGGGTAAGTGCATCACGCACGCTGTCATCCGCGCCCTGTTTCAGTCCCGCCGCCCGATGCTGCAGCGACACGGCCGCCCAATGCTGCAGGCTGGTGAGCGCCTGGATGCGGTCACGCGGATCAGGCCGGTTGCACAACTGCAGCACCAGCGGATGAACACACAGTTCGATCTGCTTCGCCGCGTCGGCTTGAAAACCGGCCACTGCCGCCAGTTGCAGACAGGCATCGATGGCCGGAAAAATGACGACACCACAGGGATAGGGCTTGTAGGCGACCTGCAGCAGTTCGAAGTGTTGCCCCAGGCCCTCAATCGCTGCTGCAGGATTGGGCGGGTCGGCAAACACGGCAGCAAAGCCCTTGGGGTCCTCGATGGGTGTTTCCGAGCAGGTGAACCCGGCCTGGGCCAGGTAGGCGGCCATCATGCCGCAGCGGGCCGCGTGACCAGCGATCAGCTTGGTCCCCATGGTGCCGTAGGCCGAGCGCAGACCGGCTGCCTGCATGCACGCCAGGCCCAGCGCCCAGACCATGCGGTCCTCGTCCAGGCCCAGCAACTTTCCGGTGGCCACGGCTGCCCCAAAGACATTGCTCAGCCCATGGGTAGACAAGCCGACGTGGCTGCGGGCCGGTGGTGCGGCAATCAAAGCAGCCATGCGGCAGGCGACTTCAGCGCCCAGGATCAGGGCCTGGCTGAAGGCCTGGCCGCTGGCGGGTACACGCTCGCTCTGGGCAAAGGCGGCCGAAGCCGCGGCGCCGGTGGGATGCGCCACGGTCGCCAGGTGGGTGTCGTTGTAGCCGTGGGCAAAGTTGGCCATGGTGTTGAGCAAGGCCGCCATGGGTGCATCGAAACGCAGCGGCCGCCCGATCACGGTGGCCTGCGGCGGCCCGGCAAAAGCACCGTAGGCGGCAATCGCATGGTCGGAGACAGCCTCGCGGCATCCACCCAGGACGCAGCCCAGCCAGTTGACGAAAGCGCGGGTGCCGGCATGGCGCACGGCCGGCGGAAAATCCTCGAAGCGGGCCTGCACCACATAGCGCGCCAGCGGACGGGTGAGGGGAATCATGAAGCGGCCGTTATGCCGGCCGCCTTGATGATGCGGGCGTTCTTGGCAATCTCGCGCTGAAGGAAGGCGGTGAATTCAGCCGGAGTACTGGCCACCACGGTCAGCCCCTCGGTCATCAGCCGGTCCTTCAGTTCCGCGGTATTCATGATGCGCGAGATATCCTGCTGCAGCCGGCCGACGACCTCACGCGGGGTGCCATTGCTCACCAGCACGGCATACCAGCTGGTCATCTCGAAATCGGCCAGTCCGGATTCCGCAATGGTGGGCAGCTCGGGTGCGATGGTTGAGCGCTGCGAGCTGGA